>JAJAYN010000367.1 GCA_026786225.1 Burkholderiales bacterium
CTCACCTGAACCCGCTGCAAAAGACGCGGGGACTACCTTTCTAATGTGCAGCCCACTGCACCTTGCTGATATCCACGCCGTCTTTATGCATTTCCCACAACGGCGACATATCCCGCAGCTTTTGAATGCGCTCGTTTAACAGTTTGATCGCAAAATCGATATCGGCTTCAGTTGTAAAGCGGCCGATGGAAAATCGAATCGAACTGTGTGCGAGTTCATCGTTGCGCCCCAGCGCACGCAGCACATAGGACGGTTCAAGTGACGCCGACGTACAGGCCGATCCCGATGAGACTGCGAGCTCCTTGATTCCCATGATGAGCGATTCGCCTTCAACAAAATTAAAGCTCACGTTGAGGTTGTGCGGCACCCGATTTTCCATGTCACCGTTGACATAAACCTCTTCCATACCCCTGAGGCCGTCCAGCAATTTGTCGCGCAGCATGCGGATGCGTTCATTTTCAGTCGCCATTTCCAGTCGCGCAATGCGGAAAGCCTCACCCATGCCGACGATCTGATGCGTGGCCAATGTGCCTGAACGGAAACCGCGCTCGTGCCCGCCACCGTGCATCTGCGCCTCCAGCCGAATACGCGGCTTGCGACGCACATAGAGCGCGCCCATGCCTTTGGGGCCATAGGTTTTATGCGCCGAAAAACTCATCAAATCCACTTTGAGCGTTTGCAAATCGATGGGCACCTTGCCGGTTGCCTGCGCGCTATCGACGTGAAAAATAATGCCGCGCTGACGACAGATTTCGCCGATTTCCGCGATCGGCTGGATCACACCAATTTCGTTATTGACCATCATGACGGAAACCAAAATCGTGTCGGCACGTAAAGCCGCCCTGAATACGTCCATATCGATGAGACCGTCCGTCTTTACATCTAAATAGGTGGCCTCAAAGCCCTGTCGCTCAAGTTCGCGAACCGTATCCAGCGTGGCTTTGTGTTCGGTTTTAATCGTGATGACGTGCTTGCCTTTGGTCTGGTAAAAATTTGCGGCACCCTTCAATGCGAGATTGATCGATTCGGTGGCACCTGAAGTCCAGACAATCTCCTTGGCGTCACAATTCACAAGCTTTGCGACTTCCTCGCGCGCATTTTCCACCGCCTCCTCCGATGTCCAGCCATAGCTGTGACTGCGCGAGGCGGGATTGCCAAAATTCTCGGTCAGAAACGGAATCATTTTGGCCGCAACGCGTGGGTCAACCGGCGTGGTGGCGGAGTAATCGAGGTAGATGGGTTGTTTCATGACGTTCGTCGCGTTTGTCGTGTCAGGGTTGGGAAATAAATTTCAAGTTTCGCGCAGCACTAGATTGCAACGATTGGGGTGGTGCGCGCGTCGGCCCGGCTGCGGCTCTTCAATGGTTTGCTAATGTGCATTTTAAGAAAACTGGCTGGCCCGTTCATTGGCTGGGTGCGCTGTTTTTGCACAAGCTGTGCCAGCGTGACGCCAGCCAAAAAATTAACGACCGTCGTGTTCAAATTTTCCCAGAGATCGTGTGTCATGCAGCGGCGGTCACCCAAACAGTTGTCGCGGCCTTCGCACTGCCGCGAGTCGATTGGCTCTTCAACGGCGATGATGATGTCAGCGACCGTCAATTGATCGAGCGGACGAGCAAGATTGTAGCCACCACCCGGACCGCGCACGCTTTCAACAAGACTGCTGCGCCGCAATTTGCCGAACAGCTGCTCAAGATATGAAAGCGAAATTTTTTGCCGCCCACTAATATTGGAGAGCGTCACCGGGCCATTCTGCGCGTGCAGGGCCAAATCGAGCATGGCGGTTACTGCAAAACGGCCCTTGGTGGTGAGTCTCATGGAGGATGTCCTGAAAAAGTAGCGCCGACAATTGCGTTTAAAGTCCTACTAAACGACTCAAGTATAGAAAAACCCAGTAAAACAGTCAACTATAGATGGGGTAACAAGTGTTTGTCTTCAAGCGTCGTAATGAAAGACGTAGAACGAGAATTGGCGGGCTTTTTGGAGGCTTTTTGCCCCGCAGGCCTCGCCAATGCTGGAGTTTGGCTGCCTTCTCCCACGTCTAACCGCTGCCGGTCCTTTTCTGCGGCTGACGCTGTGCCTCTAGTGCTTCGAGCCGGGCAATGAGCATTGCGACGTGCGCCTCCGACTCATCGGAGCGCGCTGCTAGTGTTTTCAGGATCGCGTTCAGCGGATCGTTCTCGTTGGTTGTGACGGCATAGGCGGAGAACGCGTGTCCGGCTTCGCCGGCTGCGACACCTTCCACAATTCGCGCGGGAATTCCAACCACCGTGGCACCCGGCGGGACTTCCTTGACCACGACAGAGTTTGAACCAACCCTCGCACCAGCGCCCACGGTAAAGGGTCCGAGAATTTTCGCACCCGCACCGACGGTCACGCCATCGCCCAAGGTTGGATGGCGTTTGCCTTTGTCCCATGAAACGCCGCCCAGCGTGACGCCGTGATATAGCGTGCAATCGTCACCAATTTCCGCAGTTTCGCCGATCACAATGCCCATGCCGTGATCGATAAAAAAGCGCCTGCCGATGGTCGCCCCGGGGTGGATTTCGACACCGGTAAAAAACCTAGCAACGTTGGAAACCCAGCGGCCAGCCATTTGAGGCCAGCGCGCCACAGCGGCCCCGACAACCAACGATGCAACCAAATGGCGTGCATACCGGGATAACACGTCACGACCTCCCACCAGTTGCGGGCGGCGGGATCACGTGAAAAGACGCTTTGGATATCTTCGCTAAGTCGGGAAAACATGGGTCAAACCAAATAGAGATGAAAGAGAGATGAAAGAAGAGCGTAGCCCGGAACGCGCATTCGTGCAATCCGCAATGCGAAGGGACACCGCGCGACTACCTATCAAATGTCGAATTTAAACTGATGCCAACTACTTTTTTTGAGTCTTCGCGTACTTTGATTGGAAAAGCCACCTTGATCGATGTGCGCGCGCCGGGAGAAATTGTCCTTATGATACAAAGCGGCTTTTGCTTCATCCCCTTTGAATACGCCTACGGCTTCTCGCAATTCGACCGAAACGTATCGAATGCGTGACGCTCGATAATTTTTGTAACGAATGCACGGGCTTTCATTATCGTATTCGTCATTTTTCCACAGCCAGCATAATTACCCGTAGACCGCCATTCGACGAGCCTTCCCGGCCAAATATGCCCCAAACTCTGCGCCAGTGATTGAGTTTGAAATAACGCTGATCCCTTGCTCCCTCGGCAAAACCCCTCCACTACTTTCAAACCTAATGCCGCTTCACAAGTGCAGCAAGCCACCCACGCAAAATCGCCACTTCCTCCGGCTCCATGCGCGCGCGCATGAACAAGCGCCGCATGCGCGTCATGAATCGTTTTGGCTCATCCGGATTGAGAAATCCGTTCGCGATCGCGGTTGCCTCAAAATGTTTCAAAAATCCTTCTATCTCGCCGATGCTGGCCTGCGGGCGCAACGTGTCGGCGGCGATGCCGAATGCGTCAGCGGTCATCATCATTTCATACGCGGCGACTTGAATTGCCTGAGAGACATTGAGCGAGGAATACTCGTCGTTTGCCGGAATGGCCGAGACCAACTGGCAGCGATCAACTTCTTCGTTGGATAGACACATCGCCTCATTGCCGAAGACCAGCGCGACATCACCGAACGCGGCTTCTGCGACGGCAATTTCCGCCGCTTCCCGCAACGGCTTAAAGGGATGTGATAGTTCGCGCTTTCTCGCGGTGAACGCAATCGCCAACCGAACGTCAACAATGGCTTCATCAAATGTTGCGACCACTTTTGCATTTGCGAGCACGTCGGTTGCGCCGGAGGCAAGTGCCAAGGCATCGCGGTGGGTGGTCACATTTACCAGCTTCGGCGCGACCAGCACCAGATTGGTGAGGCCCATCGTCTTCATTGCGCGTGCGGCACTGCCGATATTGCCCGGGTGCGAGGTTTCAACCATCACCACGCGCATTCGCGAAAGCGGGCTTGGCGCTGACAGGCAAGGGGACGACAAAGGTTCATTCATATAAAATAGCGACCTAATCTTGCTCTTTACTGAAAACTAAAATGCATCCGATGCTTAACATCGCCGTAAAAGCGGCGCGCCGGGCTGGTGCCGTAATCAGCCGTGCTTCCAACGATCTGGACAAGCTCACGGTTGAGCTCAAAGGGCCAAACGATTTTGTCTCGGAAGTAGACCGCGCAGCAGAGGCCGCCGTCGTCGAGGTGCTACGGCAGGCTTATCCCCAGCATAGCATTCTTGCCGAACAGTCCGGCGAGTCCAAGACCGATTCCGACTACCAGTGGATTATCGATCCGCTCGACGGCAC
>JAJAYN010000368.1 GCA_026786225.1 Burkholderiales bacterium
ACGCTGATGATGATCCTGTGGTGGTTTGTCGTGCGCAAGATGATCCGCATCAGCAAGATCAATCGCATTACGTCGCTTGCCGACTTCGTGGCTTCCCGCTACGGCAATAGCGCGATGCTGGGAGGGTTGGTCACGGTAATCGCCGTGGTCGGAATACTCCCCTATATTTCGCTTCAACTCAAAGCGATCTCTACGAGCTTTCAAATACTGTTGCAGTACCCGGAAATCGTGATGCCGCAGAAAATCGGCACGGTCGGCATTCTCGATGACACTGCGTTCTACATCGCCTTCTTCCTCGCGCTGTTCACGATTGCATTCGGCACGCGCCAGCTCGATGTGGCCGAGCGTCATGAGGGCGTGGTGGCGGCCATTGCGTTTGAATCTATTGTCAAGCTGGTCGCATTCATCGCGGTGGGTGTTTACGTTACCTTCGGCATGTACAACGGCCCCGCAGACATATTTGGCCAGGCAATGGCGCAACCGCAGCTTGCTGCGCTGGCCACGCCGTTTGGCGGCACCGCGGGAAACTATATGAGCTGGATCTGGCTCATCATCCTGTCGATGCTGGCTATCCTGTTTTTACCACGCCAGTTCCAGGTGGCTGTCGTCGAAAACGTGGATGAAAAACACTTGAACAAAGCGGTATGGCTATTTCCGCTATACATGTTTGCCATGAATCTCTTCGTACTGCCGATTGCATTCGGCGGCCTCCTCTACTTTCAGGACGGCGGTGTGAATGCAGATACATTTGTACTGACGCTGCCGATGTCGCAGCGCCATGAGTGGCTGGCACTCTTTGTGTTTGTCGGCGGACTTTCCGCTGCGACTGGCATGGTTATCGTCGAGACTATCGCGCTCTCAACCATGGTCTGCAACGACCTCGTCATGCCGCCACTGCTGCGCTTTACCCGTGCGCGGTTCATGCAACACGAAGAGCTCTCCAATATGCTGCTGGATATACGCCGTGCAGCGATCGTGAGCATCCTGATGCTCGGCTATTTTTACTACCTCCTTGCGGGTGAAGCTTATGCGCTCGTCTCCATTGGCCTAATTTCATTTGCAGCCGTGGCGCAATTCGCCCCGGCCGTCATCGGTGGCCTTTACTGGCGAAACGGCACCCGCGCTGGCGCATTGGCGGGCTTAAGTCTGGGCTTTCTGGTGTGGGCGTATACCCTTATGATGCCCGCCTTCGTTCAGTCCGGCTGGGCCTCCGTCGAACTGGTTGAGCAGGGCCCGTTCGGTATCGAATTGCTGAAGCCTCTTCAGCTATTCGGATTGAAGGGCCTGGACCAAACAACGCACGCGATGATCTGGAGCATGCTGGTTAACATCGGTGCGTATGTGCTGGTGTCTTTGCTGAGCCGCCAAAGTGCCGCTGAGCGCATCCAGGCAACATTGTTTGTCGATGTGTTGAGCCAGACCGGTGAGCGTACCGGCTTCTGGCGCGGCACGGCATCCGCATCGTCATTGCAGACGCTGGTGGGACGTTTCCTCGGTCCCGCACGCGCGGCTGAACTGTTCGACACCTACGCACGCTCACGCGGCGTCGCGGCGGCGGATGAGCTGGACGCTGACGCGAGGCTGGTCAGGTTCGCCGAAATTCAGCTCGCCGGTGCGATTGGCGCGTCGTCAGCGCGGGCGATGGTCTCGTCGGTCGTGCAGGAAGAGCCGCTCGGCGTGGATGAGGTAATGGCTATTATCGATGAGGCTTCGCAGGCCATCGCACACAGTCAGGAACTTGAGGAAAAGCAGGCTGAACTGGAGATAGCGACCAGCGAATTGCGCAGCGCGAACGAACGTCTGAAAGAGCTTGATCGTCTCAAGGATGATTTCATTTCCACCGTGACCCACGAGTTACGCACACCATTGACGTCAATACGCGCGTTCTCGGAAATACTCCACGACAATCCGACACTGCACGTGGATGAGCGATCACGCTTTCTTGGCATTCTGGTCAAGGAATCGGAACGGCTCACGCGCCTGATCAATCAGGTGCTGGATCTGGCCAAACTCGAATCCGGCGCGGCCGAGTGGCAGAATGTGACCCTTGACTTGCGTGAAATCGTCGAGGAAGCGGTGGATACCACCAGCCAGTTGTTTAAAGTGAAAAATGTGAGGCTCGAAGTCAAGCTCCCGCTGACTGCCGTCCCTGTCATGGCCGATCGTGACCGGCTGATGCAGGTCATGCTCAATCTACTTTCAAACTCGATCAAGTTCTGCGATGCAGAGTGCGGAGAGGTAGTGGTTACCGTGTCCCAGCGGGAAGAATCGGCACAGGTGGATGTACGGGACAATGGTTCAGGCATCGCCATGCAGGACCAGTCCACCATTTTTGAGAAGTTCCGGCAAGTCGGCGATACGCTTACCGAGAAGCCACCCGGTACCGGCCTTGGGCTCGCCATCTGCCGACAGATTGTCGGACATTTCGGTGGACGGCTCTGGGTCGAGAGCGAACAGACACGCGGTGCAACGTTTTCATTTTCGCTGCCCGTCACCGCCATGGCGGCGGAATGAAACCGGCCCGCGTTCTGATTGCCGATGACGAACCCGCTATCGCGACTTCTCTCGAATTTCTGTTTCGCAATGACGGATACGAGACCCGGATCGCTTACGACGGTGAACACGCATTGCAGTCGGCGAAGACATTCCAGCCTGACTTGGTTGTGCTCGATCTGATGCTGCCGCGCTTAAGTGGTCTGGACGTATGCCGAATCTTGCGGGCAGATTCGAATCTGCGCGGGCCCAAGGTGCTGATGCTTACCGCACGTGGCGGGACAACCGACTTCGCGCGTGGCAGGGCAGCGGGTGTGGATGCTTATCACGTAAAACCGTTTTCCACGCAGGAACTGCTGTTACAAGTGCGTCAAATGCTCGCCAGTGAAAGTCGTTCAAATGCCTGTTGAAGCTTCGCCGCTGGACACAACACCGACGGTCTACGTCGTCGACGACGACCCGTCCATCCGCGAGCTATTGGCGTGGCTCATGAAGAGTAACGGTATTGCGGTCGCAACGTTTGCCAATGCGCAACTCTTTCTAAAGTCATACCAGGCCGGTGCACCAGGTTGCCTCATCGTCGATCTTTACATGCCCGGCATGAGTGGCTTGGAGCTTCAGCATTACCTTATCGAGCACGACCTCGTTATACCTGTCGTTTTCCTGAGCGCACGCGCAGACATCGCTAAAGCGGTGGCCGCCGTCAAGCACGGCGCGATCGATTTTATTGAGAAGCCCTTCGACTACAAAAAAATTGTCGCCCTCGCACAGGACTGTTTGTTCCGCGATCAGCTTTTGCGCGGTGCGCGCGGCAATATCGATGCGAAACACGCTCGCCTTGCACTGCTCACGCTGCGTGAACGCGAAGTCATGCACCGGGTGATTTCGGGAAAGATCAATCGGGTGATCGCCGAGGAGCTTTCGATTGGCGTTAAAACGGTAGAGGCGCACCGGGCGAAAATTATGGAAAAGCTCGAAGTCAATTCACTCGCGGAACTGGTGCAAATCGCAATGCAGCCATTGGCGAAATAGGATTTCTTCTGGTAGACGGAGCGATGTCACGTTTCAAGTGAAACTGAGGGGAACTTCTAATAACCTCGTTTCCGTTCGCCCTGAGGTATCGAAGGGCCTTGCGGCACATGAATAATCAATGCCTTAGCATCGGTGTGCTTCGATACCTCAGCACGAACGGAGGTTATTAGAAGTTCCCTGAGGCATAACTCAAGTATTGACGGGCCTTTGCAGGCGTTTTCTGCCCGGAAGCCGCGCCGAATGGCGATCTACAAAATATATTCCCTAGTTACCCATTTTCCACGCTGGACATTGTCTTCAGGTAAGCACCATATTTATTTTGGCGATGATCAAGCCCAGCCACACGACCATCAGCAGGAAGAACGCCAACAGACCGATATGTTGGTCAACAATAAATCGTGGTGCAATAAAACGGGTAAATTTAGTGACCGGCGAAGTCAGCATTTTGAACGTCGTGTACACAAAATTGCTTTCGCGCCTGGCACCTGCGAGCACATACAGGATGCCTTGACCCAAAAATGCACACAGGGCGACCTCGGCGAGTGCCTTGAGGATGATGATGGTCTGGAACATGGTCAGCCTTCGCTTGAGGTTTCGCGGATCAATTGCTTGGTCATTTTTGGATCAAAGCGGTTCAGGTGTTCGATGATGTCGCCGACCTTGTCCTTGTTGCCCAACGTGTAATACGCCATACCAAGGTTGTACCAGGCGTGCGGGTTCATCGGCTGCAACGCCGCTGCACGCTCGAGCGCTTCCGCTGCTGCATCATGCCGGTTCAGGGCTGCATGGGCTAATCCCATCCCATACCACGCACGGTCATTTTTCGCATCAATTTCGATGGCCGACTTGAACGATGTGATGGCTTTCTCGAACTGCTTTTGTTTTTCGTAACTAAACCCCAGATTGAAATGCGACACCGAATCGTTCGGGTTGATTCGAAGTGCCTCAAGAAAACTCTGCTCGGCCAGATGCATCTGACCAAGAGACGCATACAGATGGCCGAGACAACTTGCTGCCAACCCAAAGTCGCACTTTGCCGCGAGAGCCATCTTGAAGGCATCGACCGCTTTGGCTTCCTGCTTTATCAAGATAAAAAATCGGGCGCGATAGAAATGCAGCCAGTGATGGTATTTCATGGTCTAGCCTTGGGAAATTAAACGTGTGGGCGAATATAACCGGTAATAGGCATTGCTTGCGCAGGCGTCTCTCTGGGCGACGCCAGCGCGAATTTGCATACGTGGCATGGGCGAAAAATAGGCGAAAAGAAGCAGCACCAGAAGAACGAAGCCCGCTTGCGCGGGCTTCGTTCTGTCTACCGGCGATACAGAATCAAGTTGCCTGGGTATTGATTTCGCCTTGCAGATTCGGATAACGAACATGCTCAACAAGCTCTTGCACTTCCCTCGACGGCGCGGGTGTTAGCAAACTCACCACAAAAATCGTGATGATACCCACCGGTACGCCGAACACACCCGAAGTAATCGGCCCCATGCCGAACCACTCATTTGCGGCCACACCGCCAAAGAACGGGTAGGTGTTGTACATGTAATACATACACAGACCCAGCCCCGCAACCATTCCGGAGATCGCGCCCCACTTGTTGGCGCGCTTCCAGAATACGCCCATGACCAGGGCCGGGAAGAACGCCGATGCTGCCAGCGAGAACGCCGCACCGACCAGAAACAGGATGTCGCCCGGTTTGAGAGACGTCACGTAGGCGGCAACGAGCGCAACGATCACCAACAATATTTTCGATACTGTCACGCGGCGGCTGGTGCTTGCCTGTGGGTCGATCATCTTGTAGTAGAGGTCATGCGAAAGCGCGTTGGCAATGGTGAGCAGCAACCCGTCCGCCGTCGAAAGCGCAGCCGCGAGACCACCTGCCGCCACCAAGCCCGAGACGACATAAGGCAAGCCTGCGATTTCCGGTGTCGCCAGCACGATAATGTCCCCGCCAATCACAATCTCGGCGAGCTGGACGATGCCATCCTTATTCCAATCGACAATCGAGAGCAGCGTTGGATCGACCGCCGCCCAATTTGCCGCCCACGCAGGCAGGCTCGCGAAACTTGAGCCGACAAGGAAGTGGTAAACGTCATATTTAGCGAGTACAGCCAATGCGGGCGCTGTGAAATAAAGCAAGAAAATGAAAAACAGTGACCAGAATACTGATTGGCGCGCCTGTCTCACACTCGGCGTCGTGTAGTACCGCATCAGGATGTGTGGCAGTGCTGCGGTGCCGATCATCATGCAGAAGACAATGCCGAGGAAGTTGCGCCGCGCCTTGTCAGAAGCCGCTTCATCCTTGCCCTGGAACGGTGTGGCATGCGGTTTAGGCGGTACCGCGCGTGCCGCCAGACCCTTTTCCTTGTTCCACTGCGCTTTAGCGGCTGCTTCGTCCTTGGGATACGCAGCGACCGCTTTTTCGGCAGCGGCGTATTGCGCCACGGGCGCGTTGGCGGCTTTCACGTCGGTGAATCTCTGTTCAACCTCGGCCTTGCCTTTAGCGTACGCCGCTGCCGGGTCTTTGAGAGCAGCGTTAGCGGCTGCGGCGCGTGCTTTCAAAATCTCGCGCACCTCAACCTCTTTCGGGTCCACCGCCAGCACTTTTTCACGCTCGGTCACCTTCTGTAAGGCTTGACCATAAGCAATTTGCGGTATCGGATTGCCGGTGTGCTTCAGTGACAACCACACGACTGGCGTCATGTAGGCAACAATCAAAATGATGTACTGGGCAACCTGCGTCCACGTCACCGCGCGCATACCGCCGAGGAACGAGCACACCAGGATGCCGAGCAAACCGACGAATACGCCGACACCGAACTCCAGACCGGTAAACCGGCTGGTGATGAGTCCCACACCATAGATTTGTGCCACCACGTAAGTAAACGAGCACAGGATTGCGGCAAAAATGCCGATACTGCGCACGATGTTGCCGCCGTAACGTTCACCGAGGAAATCCGGAATCGTGAACTGGCCAAATTTACGCAGGTAAGGCGCGAGCAGAAATGCGACCAGGCAATAGCCGCCGGTCCATCCCATTACAAACGCGAGTCCGTCAAAGCCGGAGAGATAGAGTGTACCGGCCATGCCGATAAACGACGCAGCGCTCATCCAGTCTGCGCCGGTCGCCATACCGTTGAAGAGCGCCGGTACACGTCGCCCTGCTACGTAGTATTCGGCTGCATCGACTGTACGAGCCATGATGCCGATCGACGCGTACAGGCCAATGGTGGCAAACAGGAACCAGTAGCCGATCCACTTGCGAGACATCCCCATTTGTTCCGCGACGGCAAGCGCAATCACGAAACCGAGGAAGCCCAAAGTGTAGAAAATGTAATATTTCTTGAGCTGTTGGAAGAAAGCTTTGTGGCTGAAGTCGGCTGCGCTCATTCGTCATCTCCTTCTTGCACGCCGTACTCGATATCGAGCTTGTTCATGTAGTGCTGGTAAAACCAGATCAGCGCGACATAAATAACCAGCGAGCCTTGCGCCGCGTTGTAAAAGCCCAGCGGAAAGCCGAGGATATTAATACTGTTGAGCTCTCTCGCATACCACCCACCCACGAACGTTACGACGAACCAGATCGCCAGCAAAACCCCGGTGACGATAAGATTCTTGCGCCAATACTCCTCATGTTTCTCGGTAAGTTGCATCTTCCCCTCCTGTTTTAACGGCCATTGGATTTGGACGGAACACGCCCGCCTGCAGCATCATAGTCTTGGATGCGCGTGGGTTGATAGTAGGGAAAACCCGAACTTTGCGGCATCGATGTAGATCCCAAAACAGGCGAAAAAAAATATTGCGGCGCAGCATAGACGTCGCCTGTTTTCAGCTTGATCAACTGTTGCCGAGTGCCGGACTAAGCGCCGGCATCATCGACCCAGCCTGCCTGCATGCCGTATCCGACGGGATGAATCGGTAGAATGATGATCTCAACGCGAAGCCATATTCGCGATTCCAACACTGGATGATTTGTACGGCCGTGACAATCCTGTTTCGCTACCTCGCAAAAGAAATATTCCTGGCAACATTGCTGTTGCTGATGGCGCTGCTCGCGTTGTTCGCGCTATTCGATCTCATCAAGGAATTCGACAGTTTTGGCAAAGGCAGCTATGCACTCGGGACCGTATCTCTGTACGTCGCACTAAGGCAGCCTTCACACGTCGCCGTGATTTTTCCGGTCGCAGCGTTGATGGGAACACTGTTCGCGATCACGCGACTGTCTATGCAATCTGAACTGACAGTGATGCGTGCATCGGGGCTGTCGCTCACCAAACTGGCGGGGTTCGCAACGGTAATTGGCTTTGGCTTCTCAGCTCTTACCTTTCTGTTTGGCGAGTTTGTTGCGCCTGCCGCAGAAGATGCAGCCAAGCGCATGCGGCTGTCTGCGACCAGCAACGTGGTTGCGCAGGAGTTTCGCTCCGGATTCTGGGTAAAAGATGGGCTTTCGTTTATTAATATTCAGACGGTGACACTCGACACCAAATTATTGAATATGCGCATCTACGACTTTGATCGCACTTACCGGCTAGCCTCGATCAGCCTCGCAAAGAGTGCGGCATTTGACCAGGGCGGCAACCGTTGGGTGTTGAGCGACGTCGAGAAGACGACATTCAACGGCGCACGTGCGCGTATGGATCGGCAGCCTGTCGCCTATTGGAATTCGGCCATGACGCCCGAACTGTTGGCGGTACTCAGGGTAAAGCCGGACGACATGTCCTTGCTTAACCTGAACTCGTACATCGACCATCTTCGCGACAACAAGCAAAACAGTACCAGATACCAACTTGCGTTTTGGGCAAAGGTCTTTCAGCCTCTTGCAGTCATCATCATGATGCTGACGGCGATTCCGTTCGCCATCCAGTCACAACGTGCTAGTGGGGTCGGCGGAAAATTGCTATTCGGCATCACAATTGGCCTGGGTTTTTATTTTCTTAACCAACTAGCCTCGCATCTGGCGGTACTCAATGATTGGCCGCCGTTTTTGACGGTGACCATCCCGGCGCTGATTTTTCTTGCGGTTGCTGTGGTGTTGCTGGCGTGGAAAGAGTACCCGCTGCGCTTTCCGGGAAGGCGCGCTTAGGCCCGTTTCGCATCCACCAGACGCGTGCCTGCCATGCGGTCATGCAGGAATTGGCGGTCGGAATCGTGCCTCGCCCAGAGAATGGTCGCGGCCAACGGGAGAAATGCCCACATTGTGATGACCGGGTTCACCCGATCCGGGAAGAAAAACAGCACGGTGCCAACGCATGCAGGCCCGTAAAACAATAGGGCGCAAATGAAACGCGTGAGCGCGGTCGCGAAATTCAATTCGCCACCACCCGTACTGACCACCCGAAAGCGCCAGGTTTTCATCGCAAGTGTCTGCCCACCGTGTCGCCAGAACCAAGTGAAATAGGCAGCAGTCACGCAGAAAAGATAGGCCTGAAACAAAAGGTGTGGAACGCCGGAAAGGGTGGCACCTTTCAAACCCGAAACCGGGAACGCCGCAATGACAATCAAAGCGAGCACTAGCAAACCTTCATAGGGAAGCGTGGCAAGACGACGCTTTATGCTTGGCGTTACCAAAGTTGCAGCGACCGACGGCGACGCTGATTGCGTATCTGTCACCTACTTGGATGGTGAAGCTGGAAGTGCGGTTGCAGGAACTGTCGACTGACTATTTTTTTCCTGCCATTTTTCGCGCAATTCATATTGCTTAGCTGGCGGGAGGCTCGAAAGATTCTTGTACTTGTCGCGGGCGGCGTGGCGCTGCTCAGGCGTCAATGCAGACCATTCCTTGAGACGGTCCTGAAAGCGCTCCTGTTGAATAGGTGCCAATTTGGGATATTTTTTTGCGGCCCCGATCAAGCGACGCTGATGGACGCCCGGCAACTGTGTCCAGTCTTTCTCAAGCGGCAATAAAACACGCCTCTCCCTGTCCGGAACTTTATTCCAGGGCACAGCCGGGACTGGCTTTGTTTCTGTTTTGGGTTCTGCTTTTACTTGCGCATTCGCTACTGACGAGAAAAAGGCCAGCAGGGCCGCAGCGATTGCCGCACCAATTATTGCGAGGAGTCTTGCACCCACGAGCCGAAGTCCTTGTCCAAAAACGCATTGATGGGTAGTTCGCCAGTGAGGAGCTGAGCATCCAATTCTCCACCTTGTTCGTCATAAATGTCATCGGCACCCGAAAACGTGTATCCCGCCACAGCGGCCGCGATAACTAAAACAGGCAGCCAAAACAACGGTTTACGTATCCAGCTCGACATGTCGAGCGTGTTTCCTGAAACAGTCACCATGCCGAGGATCGTAACCGGTTCGCGGTAAGCCGCCAACGCCTGCTGACGCGCGACGTGAAGGCGTGTCAGCTTATCGTTCTCGATTTGAGACGCGCCCCAATCAAGCGTCAGCGCTATTTTCTTTGCGAAATCCTTTTCTGCGTTGTCATCCATGATCGTCGCTCAGTAGGTTAATCGGTCCTGAAAGCCGACTCTAGTGAAATTCCTTTTGCTTTCAATAAGGTAGAGAGTGATGCCACCGCGCGCGAGCAATGCGTTTTCACGCTGCCCTGAGAGCACCCCATTGCGTCGGCCGTTTCTGCAACATCCAGTTCCTCCCAGTAACGCAGCATAAACGCCTCACGTTGACGCGTTGGAAGACGTTCAACTGCGGCTTCGATTATTTTTAGCAGTTGCGACTGCTCCAGCTGTGCGGCGGGTGAAACCGGCACATTGGCAGAGTCGTCCGCCTGAATCGACTCAAGAATGTCGAAATCGTCGTCGTCATCTTTATTGCCGAACGACGAGAAAAGTGTAGTCCATGTGGAGCGAACCTTAGAGCGCCGAAACCAATCGCGAATCGTATTCTGCAGTATGCGCTGGAACAGCAGCGGCAATTCCTGGCTGGGACGATCAGAATACTTTTCAGCGAGCTTGAGCATCGAGTCCTGAACAATATCCAGCGCGGATTCGTCCTGGCGAACGGCGTAAACGGCCTGTTTGAAGGCACGTTTTTCGACTGAAGCCAGAAAATCCGACATTTCTTGTCTCGTTGCCAGGGGTTCCTCGGGATGAACAATTGAGTTGTATTGAGTGGTATATACGAACTGAATGCCCGGCTGGTTGTGCCCGTAGCCGACTGTCATCAAGTCCGATAAGCTGCCAGAGTCTAGCAAGTTTCGACGGTATGTATCCACTAGGCCTTGACCATTCGCCGCCCAATAGGTAAGGTGCTATTTTTGCGCACTGCACAATCCACCGGGTGACCCCCGGCACTACGCGATTTGCCGATCAGGGCAAGCGGACTCGATTGGCGCGGTGAGTCGGGCGCTTCGTAAATGGCCGCACAACGGTCGCATTGCTTCAACAAGCGCGCAGTACCCGTTACAGGTCGTCGCACGATGCCACGCACCGCACCAGCGGGAGCGTGCGTGCTTGTCACTGTAACAATCAACATATCCAGCTCACCAAACACTCGTTAGCAGACCATGAAACTTTCCGACGCGCCTCAACAACCCGCCACGACCGAATCCACCGAATTATTGAGCGGTGCTGAAATCGTTTGCCGCGCCCTCAAAGCCGAGGGCGTTGAATTCCTATTTGGCTATCCTGGCGGCGCGGTACTCGTCATTTACGACGAAATTTATAAACAGAAGTCTTTTTCTCATATTCTCGTGCGCCACG
The DNA here is from genome assembly GCA_026786225.1 of Burkholderiales bacterium. Lineage (GTDB taxonomy): Bacteria > Pseudomonadota > Gammaproteobacteria > Burkholderiales > Usitatibacteraceae > UKL13-2. Next base: position 11,193 of record JAJAYN010000368.1, read on the forward strand.
AACAGGCCGCGCTGCACGCAGCCGACGCCTACGCGCGCGCGACCGGCAAACCAGGCGTTGCACTGGTCACATCCGGTCCCGGCGTGACCAATGCCGTTACCGGCATCGCGACGGCTTACATGGACTCCATTCCAATGGTCGTGATTACCGGCCAGGTACCTACGCACGCCATCGGCCAGGATGCATTTCAGGAGTGCGACACCGTCGGCATCACCCGCCCATGTGTAAAGCACAATTTCCTCGTCAAGGATGTCGCTGATCTCGCCGAGACAATCAAGAAAGCGTTCTACATCGCCACCACCGGCAGGCCAGGCCCGGTCTTAGTGGATATTCCCAAAGACGTATCGGCTGCGAAAACGTTGTATCACTATCCGGCAGCTGTTGAGATGCGCTCCTACCGGCCAGTGACCAAAGGACATTCTGGCCAGATCAAGAAGGCCATGCAAATGTTGCTAGGCGCATCCCGGCCAATGATTTACGTTGGTGGCGGCGCGGTGCTGGGAAATGCGTCGGCGCAAGTAACTGAATTGGTCCGGCTCTTAGGCTACCCGTGTACCAATACCCTCATGGGTCTTGGCGCGTTCCCCGCATCAGACAAGCAGTTTGTGGGCATGCTCGGCATGCTCGGCACAGTCGAAGCCAATATGGCGATGCAGAATTCCGATGTGCTACTTGCCATTGGCGCGCGCTTTGATGACCGCGTCATCGGCAATCCCACCCACTTTGCTGCCGGAAACCCGACACGCAAGATCGTACATATCGACATCGATCCATCTTCGATTTCCAAGCGCGTCAAAGTGGACGTACCTATCGTCGGCGACATCAAGGAGGTGTTGACAGACCTGATCGCACAACTCAAAGCGGCGGAGCAAAAACCGGATAGCAAAGCTATCGCTGCATGGTGGAAACAGGTCGAAGAATGGCGCAGCAAAGACTGCCTGAAATACAAAACTGGTGGCGACATCATCAAGCCGCAGTACGTGGTCGAGAAACTTTGGGAAGTGACCAAAGGCGACGCGTACGTTACCTCGGACGTAGGCCAGCACCAAATGTGGGCCGCGCAATATTACCGCTTTGACAAGCCGCGCCGCTGGATCAATTCTGGGGGACTAGGCACGATGGGTGTGGGATTGCCTTATGCGATGGGCTGCAAGTTTGCCTTCCCCGATGCCGATGTCGCCTGTATCACGGGTGAAGGCTCAATACAGATGAACATTCAAGAGCTATCCACCTGCAAGCAATACCATTTGCCGATCAAAGTAATTCTGCTGAACAACCGTTACCTCGGCATGGTGCGCCAGTGGCAGCAATTCTTCCACGGCGATCGCCATTCCGAGTCATACATGGACGCGTTGCCAAATTTCAAAATGCTGGCCGAATCGTACGGACACGTTGGTATGGACATCGAAAAACCCGCCGATGTAGAGGGCGCGCTCAAGGACGCCTTCGCGATGAAAGATCGATTAGTGTTTATGAATTTCATCACTGACCAGAAAGAAAACGTGTTTCCAATGGTGCCCGGCGGCAAAGGTATCAGTGAAATGATTCTGGCCGAGGATCTGTAATCGATGCGACATATCCTTTCCATTTTGGTTGAAAACGAAGCGGGCGCGCTCTCCCGCGTCGCGGGACTCTTTTCCGCGCGGGGCTATAACATTGAATCGCTGACGGTCGCACCGACAGAAGACGCCACGCTGTCGCGGATGACGATCGTCACTTCCGGTTCAGACGAAGTCATTGAGCAGATTACCAAGCAGGTCAATAAGCTCGTCGATATCGTCAAAATCGTTGATCTCAACGAAGGCAAGCATGTCGAGCGCGAATTGATGCTGGTAAAAGTGCGGGCCGTGGGCAAAGATCGCGATGAACTTAAGCGCACCGCAGATATTTTTCGTGCGCGCGTGATCGACCTGACCGAAAAAACCTACGTCATCGAATTGACCGGTACCGGCAACAAACTCGACGCGTTTCTAGAGGCGCTGGATCGCTCACTCATTCTGGAGACGGTCCGCACCGGTGCTTGCGGACTCGGTCGCGGCGAATGGATTATCAAGGCCTAGGAAAGTCCCGCCCAGATTTACGTTGACCGTGGTTCGACATTCTCACCACGAACGGCGTCAAAAAATTGCCATTCGTCCTGAGCCTGTCGATGGACTCGATCAATCAAATATTTATTTAAAGATAACGCGGAGAAGAAAATGAAAGTGTATTACGACAAAGACTGTGACCTCTCGCTCATCAAGGGCAAGAAAGTCACCATCGTGGGCTATGGTTCACAGGGTCATGCACACGCGCAGAACCTCAACGATTCCGGCGTAGAAGTCACGGTGGGACTGCGTAAAGGTGGTGCCTCCTGGGCCAAGGCCAAGAAAGCCGGGCTCAAAGTGGCGGAAGTTGCCGATGCGGTCAAATCTGCTGACATGGTGATGATGCTGCTGCCCGATGAGAACATCGGCGACGTTTACAAAAATGAGGTGCACGACAACATCAAAAAAGGCGCAGTGCTCGCCTTCGCGCATGGCTTCAATATTCACTACGGCGTGGTTGCACCGCGTGCTGACCTCGACGTCATCATGATCGCCCCCAAAGGCCCGGGCCATCTGGTGCGCTCCACCTACGTCGCTGGCGGCGGCGTACCATCGCTGGTCGCGGTGCACAAGGACAATTCAGGCAAAGCACGGGATCTGGCGCTCTCCTACGCCAAAGCCATCGGCGGCTCGCGCGGCGGTGTAATCGAAACCAATTTCCGCGAAGAAACCGAGACCGATTTGTTCGGCGAACAGGCCGTCCTGTGCGGTGGCATTGTTGAACTGATCAAGGCCGGCTACGAAACGCTGGTCGAAGCCGGTTACGCACCCGAGATGGCGTACTTCGAATGTCTGCACGAAACCAAACTGATCGTCGACCTCATTTACGAAGGCGGCATCGCCAATATGAATTACTCGATCTCGAATAACGCTGAGTACGGCGAATACGTGAGCGGCCCGAAAATTATCACTGACGACACCAAACAGGCAATGCGTCAGGTATTGAAAGACATCCAGACGGGCGAATACGCCAAGAGTTTTATTCTGGAAAACAAAGCGGGCGCGCCGACCTTGACGGCCAAGCGGCGTTTATTGGCGGAGCATGCGATTGAAGAGGTGGGCGATAAGTTGAGATCGATGATGCCGTGGATCAAGAAGAACAAGTTGGTGGATCAGTCGAAGAATTGATTGATTGATTGATTGCATGAAATAAAAAGGGCCGGGTATCCGGCCTTTTTTTGTGCGTGAAGTGGATCGTCCGCCTGATTGGCAGCCCACCCCTCTACAGCATTCACCCACAGCGCATAGGCTAAACTTGCGTCCTTCCCCGCAATCCATATCCATCGTGTCCGACCAATTTAAAGTCCTCTCCCAGTATTTATTGCCCAAACAGGCGCTAACGGCCTTTGCAGGCATGGTGGCCCGCGCAAAAGCAGGCAGATTTACGACACGGTTGATCCGCTGGTTTGTTGCGAAATACGGCGTCAACATGGCTGAGGCGGCCAATCCCGATGTTTCGAGCTACCAAAGTTTCAATGAATTCTTCACACGCCCATTGCGCGAAGATGCACGGCCGATTGCTGACGCCGCCTACGCGTGTCCGGTTGACGGTGCCATCAGCCAATTTGGCATCATCGCTGGCAATCAGGTTTTTCAGGCCAAAGGTCATCACTACACAACGGAAGCACTTGTCGGTGGTGATAAGGCTCTCGCTGAAAAATTTCAGGCCGGCCAATTCGCAACCTTGTACCTGAGCCCCAAGGATTATCACCGCATTCACATGCCGTGCGATGGGCGTTTGACGCGAATGATTTATGTGCCCGGTGCCCTGTTTTCCGTAAACCCGACAACAGCACGCGGCGTACCCGGTCTGTTTGCGCGCAATGAACGCGTGGTTTGCGTGTTTGAGTCAGCCAATGGGCCTTTTGTGTTGACGCTCGTTGGCGCAACCATCGTCGGCAGCATGGCGACGGTGTGGCACGGCGTGGTGAATCCGCCGCGAACCGAAAAAATCCGCGAATGGTGCTATGACGACCAGAGCGTCGTGCTAAAGAAAGGGACAGAAATGGGCCGCTTCCTGCTCGGCTCGACGGTCGTGATGCTATTTGCAAAAGGACAATTGCAATTCAATCCGCAATGGTCACCTGCCCGCAGCATTCACATGGGCGAAGCAATGGGCAACAGGCCGCGTTAGGCAATCCGCAAGCCTGCCCACACCGGCCTTCCGTTAGAATAGCGGCATGCAAAATCATTCCCGATTTCATTCCCAACTGAACGAACACCGGGTAGAAAGCACGCGATGAGTTCCCCCATCCCCAGAATCAAGAAGGGTCTCCTGGATCCCGAGCGTCGCCGCAAAGGTATCTACATCCTGCCCAATCTGTTTACCTGCGCGTCATTATTTGCCGGTTTTTATGCGATTGTTCAGGGAATGAACGGCAAGTTTGAGATCGCCTGTATCGCCATTTTTTGCGCGATGATCCTCGATGGGTTGGATGGACGAGTCGCTCGCATGACGCGTACGGAAAGTGAATTTGGTGCGCAGCTCGATAGCCTATCGGACATGGTTTCCTTTGGGGCTGCACCTGCACTGGTGATGTATGCGTGGGCGTTGCAGCCGATGGGAAAGTTAGGCTGGGCGGGCGCATTTATCTACTGCGCGTGCGCGGCAATGCGGCTAGCGCGCTTTAATACCAACATTGGCGTCGTCGACAAAAAATATTTTCAAGGCCTGCCAAGCCCGGCAGCAGCGGCGGTGGTGGCGGGATTGATCTGGGTGTTGAACGACTACCAGATTCGCGGCGGCGATGTACGCTGGGTCGCGTGGGGCCTAACGGTATTTGCCGGTATCACGATGGTGACCAATATTCGATACTTCAGTGGCAAGGATTTCAATCTCCGGCGTAGCGTGCCGTTCTGGGTCATACCCGTGATTTTTGTGGTCTACCTGGTTGTCACCATCGAGCCCTCGCATGTGCTCTGGGGACTGTTTGTGGTCTACGCCTTATCGGGCTACGTGCTAGCATTGTGGAGCATGACCCGCGGTGGAAACGATCAGCCGCCTTCTGCGGTCGAGAAGCCTCCGGAAAAAACTTGAATGGACGTTCCCGCGTGATGATGAAGTAAGCGGTACAAATTTCACGGGCATGCAACGTGCAAATGCGCTATCTCGCCGCAACGCTCTCAGGCTCTACCTTGAGATGCTTGCGCAACCTCCTCACCGCCAGCCACATCGCTCCGGCTACAAATGGTATCGATGCCCCCGTCACCAATTCCACCGACAGTGGCACACCTGCCTCCTTAAGCGCTTTGGCGGCGTATCCCACCAACCCCACGACGTAGTATGTGATGGCTGCGATGGAGAGTCCTTCGACGGTCTGCTGCAGCCTCAGTTGCAACTGCGCACGTCGATTCATGGACGCCAGCAGCGATTGATTCTGTTGCTCGCGCTCGATGTCCACGCGCGTGCGTAACAGGTCACTGGCGCGGGCGACGCGTTCGGACAAATCCAGCAGGCGTTTCTCGGCCGAACTGCATGTGGCCATGGCCGGCGCGAGACGGCGATCCATGAATTCCTCGATTGTCTGCACGCCCATAAGCCGCTCCTCTCGCAGCTCGGCAATGCGCCGTTTAGTGAGATCGTAGTAGGCGCGCGACGCACCGAAGCGAAAACTATTCGCCGCCACTTCGCTTTCCACTGTCGCAGCAAGACGGGTCAGGCGTACCAGCAACGCAGGCTCGTCGTGCGTACTGTCCTGCGCCATCAGAGAGGTAATTTCCGCCAGTTCGCGCTCGGCACCACGCAGCATCGCTGCAGTGGCATGTGCTACTGGCAGGCCAAACAGTGCCATCGTCCGGTAGGTTTCAATTTCCAGCAAGCGTTGCACGGTGCGGCCACCCTGGCGCTTGCCAAGCTTGAGATCCATCAATAGCATGCGACCGAAGTCGTCGGCGTGAATCTTGAGGTCGGTCATGACAATGCCATTGCCGCCAGCGACCTTGGCACCAACGAGATAATTGTCGTCAAACTCTGCCGCGACTTCCTGCAAATCCGGCACAAAAACATGGTTCTGCTGAACCGCAAGGTGAATCGCCACTACCAGCTTGCCCGCCAACGTAGCGAGCCACTCCTCATTGACAAGCGCGATCACAGGATTTTCAAACGGGCGCTCAAATTCGCCTTTGTGTGAAAACGTAAACGTCACAAACTCGGTGTGTCGCTCCCATTTGAGGCGCAAGTTCGCATGCTCCGCAACGAAATGGGTCACTTCTGGCGTCGGCAAGGGCGCGCCCCAGATCACGCACAGGCGAGCAAGATCTGAGGTGGCGGGATTGGCTAGCCCTGCCAAAACGGGTTCATAGCTGATGGCGATATACGACAAGCGCTCTGGTGCTGAAAGTTCCTGCGGTGGCCGCGCATGAATTTCATTGCTCAACAAATAGCGCTGCGGATGATTTGGGGGGAGTCGCATGGCGTTACTTCCTGTCGGCGACGGTCGCCTGTTTCACTGCATTGATCGGGCACGCCTCCATCGTCGTGTTTTCTGATGTGAAGCAACAAACCTGCCACGACGCGGCGCTCGCGATGGTGGTGTTGATATTTTGTGGATTTTTCGCGTATTGCGCATGACAACCTCCGGATACACGGCAACTTGTAGCGCTTGCCGCCTGGCGCGCCACAATTCCCCAGCTGACCGCCTATTGCGCTGCCACACGTGGCACGCTATATTG
>JAJAYN010000369.1 GCA_026786225.1 Burkholderiales bacterium
GCAGCGCACGGTGCGCGTCACGCTGATGCAGGTGCAGTTCGTGGCGCTGGTGGCTGGTGCGATTCTGGGCACTGTCATTTCCGGATTGATGATTGGCCGTTCGCTCGATGAGATGGTGACCAATAAGCCAATCTTTTGGGGCATGGTGATTTTCACCGGCGCGGGCGTCGCCATGGGGGTGCTGGCTGCCACCGTGCTGGTCTACCGGGAGCAGGCCGCGCGTGCCGCTGCCGATGTGGCTATCGCTGACGCGCAGAAACATGAGCTTGAAAAGCAGGTGCTTGAAGCGCGCCTTAAATTGATGCAGGCACAGATCGAACCGCACTTTTTATTCAACACGCTGGCAAACGTGCAGCATCTGGTCGAGGCCAATCCGCTGCTCGCTGCCAAAACACTTGAGAGTCTAATCACCCATCTGCGCGCGGCCTTGCCCGAAATGCGCGAAGGCCGTACCACGCTTGGGCGCGAAGCCGATATGGCCAACGCCTACCTGGAAATACAGCAGCTGCGCATGGGGCACCGTCTACAGTTTTCGGTCGATGTTCCCCTCGCGCTGCGTGCTGCATCGTTCCCGCCGATGATGTTACTGACGCTGGTCGAAAACGCAATCAAGCATGGTGTCGATCCGCTGCAACAGGGCGGGGAAATCCTTGTAAACGCGAACTTAATCGACGAGATGCTCGACGTGTGGGTGGCCGATACCGGTCAGGGACTCTCGCCGTCGGCGGGCATGGGAATTGGGCTGCAGAATATTCGCGAGCGGCTGCAGACACTTTTTGGAAAATCGGCCAAACTTGAACTGGAAGAGAACAGCCCACGCGGCATGGTCGCGCGGATACGAATCAAGCACGCCGGAGGAAATGCGCCAGATGCCTAGCGTATTGATTGCGGATGATGAACCGCTGCTTCGCGAGCAATTGAAGTCGCGCCTGAATAAACTCTGGCCGGAAGGCACCATTGTTGCCGAGGCGGTCAATGGCGCCGAGGCACTCGCCTTGTTCGAAGAGCACCAGCCGGACGTGGTGTTTCTCGATATCCACATGCCCGTCATGACAGGTCTTGAGGCAGCGCGCCTGATTGGCGGCGGCCGCAGCAAACGTGCGCATCTGGTGTTTGTGACTGCCTTCGACGAGCATGCCGTCGAAGCGTTTGAACGCGGTGCGATCGACTATGTGCTGAAGCCCTTTAATGAACCGCGCCTGCTGGAGACGATCTCGCGGTTGCGTGAACGCCTCGATACGGCTGCCGAACCGTCAGCTGACGCGACGAGCGAAGAACAGAATCTGGCCAGCGTTTTGCGGCAACTCGGCGATCGCATGGGGTTGCCTTCGGTGCAGTATCTGCGCTGGATCAAGGCCAGCGTCGGGCAGACTGTGCGCCTGATTCCGGTGGAAGAGGTGGTGTATTTCCAGTCCGACGAGAAATACACACGCGTGGTGCTCGACGACGCCGAAGTGCTGATTCGCAAACCCATCAAGGAATTGCTTGAGGAACTCGACCCCAGGCTGTTCTGGCAGATCCATCGCGCCACGGTGGTCAATACCCGCGCCATTGCAGGTGTGGTGCGCGGTCTGCGCGATCAGGGCGACCTTAAACTCAAAGGCCGTGCGGAGACCTTGACGGTGAGCCGTAATTTCACGCATCTGTTCAAGCAGATGTAGTGATCTGTAACGACCCACCAAGCGCTATCCTGGCAGGCGAAACGTAAGCCAGCTCCTGGGTTGCATCTGTGTCTCCCCCTTATGAAAAGGGCGGCGTTAAGCCGCACCTCGCTTCGAGTGGGCGCTAGAGCGGCATTGAGCGGGCGTTCGCGCTTGGCGCAACGTACAATACCTGAAGTATGAACACCGCCACTCGGACCGCTGGGCAACCCTTATTGCCGGAGTCATCACCGGCCGGGAATGGTGTGTCCGAACACGAGACCCTGCTCAAATATGAGGCGATTCTCAACAATGCCTCGGTCGGGATCGCCTTCACCAAGGATCGTTTTATCCAGCACGCCAACCGTGCGTTCGAGGAACTTTTCGGCTGGTCCATCGGCGGCCTTGCCGGACAGTCCGGCATGACCGTCTGGGGCTCGCCAGAAGAATATGCCGAGGTCGGCTCCGTCGTCGGCCCATTGCTTTCACAAGGCAAATCGGTGGAGTTGGAGCGCCGCATGAAGCGCCGAGACGGCTCGCTATTCTGGGGCCGCATCCAGGCGAGGCCGGTCGATCTGGTCAGCCCCGTCACTGGGGGAACGATCTGGATCATCGAGGACGTGACCGAGCGCCGCAATGCGGTGGAGCATCTTCGCCAATTGAACGAGGAACTGGAGCGGCGCGTAAAGGAGCGTACTGAGGAACTTGCGCGTGCCAACGACAAGTTAAAGGCGGAAGTGGACGAGCGTCTGCATGCCGAAGAGCGCGCGCGCCACCTCTCGCTGCACGATGCATTGACGGGACTGCCCAACCGGCGCCTGCTGCAAGACCGCCTCACGCACACACTGGCGCAGGCGCGCCGCGAGGGCTGGCAGGTGGCGGTGATGTTTCTCGATTTCGACCGATTCAAGAATATCAACGACACGCTGGGCCA
>JAJAYN010000370.1 GCA_026786225.1 Burkholderiales bacterium
AGAGAAAGCCCGTGATAGGTGGCGTGGTTGGCGACGCGCAGGCCGATGGCGGAGATTTTGGCGGGGGACTCTATTTCACTGCTTACCCCCTCTCCCTCGATCCCTCCCCCGCCCGGGGGGAGGGAAGAAGTTCGAGCCTCTCTCCCCTCGTGGGAGACAAGGGAACACTTGAAGCGAAGCAGAGGTTGGAGAGAGGGGGAAACTACATAAACCCCAGGCATACCATTCCTGCGAATACTGTCGATGCCATATTCTGCAAGCAAATCGATCACCGATTGCTCGATTCGTTTCACAAGCTCTTTGACGCCGAAGCCTAACCGACGAATATCGAGCAGCAGATAGACAACCAATTGCCCTGGGCCGTGATACGTCACCTGCCCGCCGCGATCGATTTTGACGACCGGAATTTCATCCGGGCAAAGCAGGTGTTCTGGCTTACCCGCGAGACCCAGCGTAAATACTGGTGCGTGTTCCAGGAGCCAGAGTTCGTCCGGTGACGCCGGTGTGCGCGTTTTGTTGGCCTGCTGCATGGCGCGCCAGGTGGGCTCGAATTCAACCAGACCCAGGCGCTTGATGGTGGGCATATGCAAGAACTACAAGGCCATCAGCACCAGGGGATTGCCGGTGAGTTCCAAATAAATCGCATCGATCTGCGCTTTTGATTGCGCGTTGATCGTCGCTGTGACGGAAATAAAGTTGCCGTTCTTTGAGGGGCGCATTTCGACCGATGCCGCATCGAAATCCGGTGCGTGCTTCAACACGACGGCGAGGACGACTTGCGCGAAACTCTCATCGGACGCATCGTTCTTCATGCGACCCATCGCCTTGATGGGGAACAGCGCTGGGAAAGTGAGCAGCGTTTCCTCGCCTTCACCAATGTTTTTTGGGTGTGGTGTTGTCGTCATCGCGATTACTTTATTCCGCTGCTGCCGACATCGCCGACAGCGTGCGCTTATAGTCCTGGAAGTGCTGATACATCTGCTTGAAGATGGGGCCAGGTTGACCCGTTCCAATGGGTTTGTCGTCGAGCATCACGATTGGGGCAACTTCCTTGGTGGACGACATGATCCACAATTCATCGGCCTTCTTCACTTCCTTGCGCGCGATTCGGCGAATTTCCAGTGGCATATTGTTTTTGCGTGCCAGCTCGATCATCAGTTCATAAGTGATGCCGGGAAGGATCAGGTTGTCCATTGGCGGGCAAAGAATCACGCCATTCTTCACCGCTGCGATATTGGACGCCGATGACTCGGTCAGGTAGCCGTCGCGGAACAGTACTGCCTCATCTGCGCCCGACTGATTGGACTCGTGCTTTAACAGCACCGCGCCCAGCAGGGCCACTGATTTGATGTGGCATTTGAGCCATCGATTGTCGTCGAGCGAGACGCCGGAAATCCCCTTGCTGTAAATTTCCGGCTTCGGCGTGGCCAGTGGATTGACCATCATGAATACCGTCTGCGTCAGTCCCTTTGGCGGCGGGAAATCGCGCTTGGCCACGCCGCGTGTCACTTGAATGTACACACCCACGTTGCCGCCGCCGTTTTTTTCGATCAGCGACGCGATAGTCGTTTCCCAGTGCGCAATGGTGTACGGATTCTCGATTTCAAGCTCATTCAGGCTGCGTTGCAGGCGCTTCAGGTGCTCGCGCATGCGCAAGCCACGGCCGGCATAGAAAGGGATTACCTCGTAAACACCGTCGCCAAAAATAAAGCCACGATCAAGCGGTGAAATCTTCGCTTCTTCGATGGGCAGGAACGTGCCATTGAGGTAAACGGTAGGAAGGCATAGTTGTGGGGCTGTCATGTTTTTTCCAAAAATCGAATAACCTAAAGCGACGATTATTTGAACAGCAATCGAATCGCGTCCCAACCTCGGCCCATCAGGCCAGCAGCAGGCACATTCTCCAGCGCAACAACCGGGATTTCCGCGATCAGCTTATCATTCTGCGTTAATTTCATCGTGCCCGCTTTCTGGCCAAGCGTGTAGGGCGCAATCAACGGCTGCATCGTCGTCAACGTCGCCTTCATGCCGGCAAATTTATCCTTTGGCAGCGTGAGCCAGATGTCCCGGTCAAAGCCGAGCTTGACGGTGTTCTGAGTGCCTTTGTAAAGTTCCGGTGTCGCAATCGGCTCGCCCTTTTTGTAGAGCCTTTGGGAATCAAAAAACTGGAAACCGAAGTTCAGCAGCTTCTGGCTTTCCTGCGTACGCGCCGCATCGGATGTCGTACCGAGCACCACCGTAATCAAGCGGCGTGCTTTGTCGCCTTCGCCACGTTTGGCGGTAGCGGCAAGGCAATATCCTGCGGCTTCTGTATGTCCTGTTTTCAGCCCATCGACCGTAGGGTCGAGCCAAAGCAGTCGGTTGCGGTTGGGCTGGGTAATTTTATTGTGGGTGAATTCACGTTCCTTGTAATAGCCGACATCGGCCGGGAACTCACGCATGAGCGCGTTGGCGAGAACGGCGATGTCTTCGGCTGTCGAATATTGCTGTGGGTTCGGCAGACCCGTGGCATTGGTGAAAGCGGTGTTTTTCATGCCAAGCTTTTGCGCCTGCTTGTTCATGAGTTGTGCAAATAAATCCTCAGAACCGGCAATACCTTCGGCCAACGCAATGGAGGCATCGTTGCCGCTTTGAACAATCATGCCGCGCAGTAATTGCTCGACGGTGGGGGTTTGTTTGGGATCGATAAACATGCGCGAGCCTTCCGCACGCCACGCGCGTTCGGACACGGGCAAGGTTTGAGCGAGGGCGAGCTTTTTGTCCTGCAGCGCCTGGAAGGCAATGTACGCCGTCATCAGTTTCGTCAGCGAGGCTGGTTCAAAACGGTCGCTCGCCGCTTGCTGCGCAAGTATCTGGCCCGACCCTGTATCGAACAATACATAGGCACGTGCCGCAATGGGCGGGGCTGGAATGTCGGCGCTGACAACAGGTAACTGGGCAAAGCTGACGATGGTGAACGTGGCTGCGATGAGGGCGACCAAGGTAATGCGCGACGCGCCGAAGAGCGTGGAAAAGTTTGACACGGTTGTTGTTTTTGACACGGTGAGTTTTACTTTCAAGGTTGCTGGATGACAGGTGAAAAATCGTGTGAGAGTCGTACTTGTGCGGTAATAGCGTCGGCCTCCTCGCGGGTTTTGTAGGGGCCCATGCGTACGCGGTAAAGATTGTCTTTGCGTGACACTTGCAGCGGTTCGCGGTTCCAGTCGAGTTCACGCGCCATGCGGGCGCGGAAAATTTCCGCGTTTTCCAAGGAGCCGAACGCGCCCAGTTGCAGGTAGAGGCCGCCGGGTTCGGGGACAACGGGCGAGGTGGTCACCGTTGTCGGCATGGGCGTGGGCATCGGTACAACGGGGGGCGGCGAAATGGCCACCGGCGGGACTGCTCGCGCTTCGCGATCACCCGGGAACACACGCTCAACAATCACCATTGCGCTACCGCGTCGCGCATAGTCCAGCTTGGCTGCCGCCACATACGAAAGATCGATGATGCGATCCGAGTGAAACGGTCCACGGTCGTTTACGCGCACCACCACCGATTTTCCGTTGGCGGGATTGGAGACCCGAACGTAGCACGGCAGCGGCAGCGTCGGGTGCGCAGCGGTCATGGCGTACATATCGTAGGTTTCACCGATAGATGTTTTCTGGCCGTGGAATTTGCGCCCGTACCAGGAGCCAATACCTTGTTGGCGGAACGGCTCGCTGGATACATTCGGCACGTAGGTTTTGCCAAACACGGTATACGTGCGGTTGGCACCGCTATGCAGTTTTTCAGCTTTCGGTACGGCGTTGGGAATCTTGTCGAGATTCGGCAGCGGGCCGTCGCCGGGGCCATCGTCGAGGTAATAGGCGCCCGGTTTTGACGACGACGTAGGCGATTGTTTGGGTGGGTCTGGTTTCTTTGGGGTGGAACCGCAGCCTGCCAAGGCGATTGTCAGCGCTATTGCAACTAGGCCGAAGGTTGCCCGGCCACTCGGTTCCTCGAATGGGGCGCCGGTTGTGTTGCGACGACCAACGCCAAAAGATGCCGTCGTCTCGACTTGATGGATATTCAACGAAACCCTAGCACTGGCGCGCCTCACAGGCCAAAAATGCTCCAAAACCCGCACCAGATGGCGTTGTGCGCTCTCAAATGCACCAACAATCATCACGTCGACACCAACCGCTTATGCGAGGCAATACTCATCAGTATTCCAAAACCCATGAACATCGACAAAATTGCTGTCCCGCCATAACTGACCAATGGCAGCGGCACGCCCACTACCGGCAATACACCCGTCACCATGCCGATGTTGACGAACGCATACGTAAAGAACGTCATCGTGATTGCACCGGCGAGCAGGCGCGAGAAGGTGGTCGGGGCATTTATGGCGATCATGAGGCCGCGCCCAATGATGATCAGGTATAGCGTGATCAGGAGCAACAGGCCAATGAGTCCAAACTCCTCGCCCAGCACCGCAAGAATGAAATCGGTGGACCGTTCAGGGATGAAGTCGAGCCGCGACTGGCTGCCGTTTAGCCAGCCCTTGCCAAATACGCCACCGGAGCCGATGGCGATGGTCGATTGAATAATGTGATATCCCGCGCCCAGCGGATCGGTACCGGGGTCGAGCAGCGTCAGTACACGCGTGCGCTGGTAGTCATGCAGCATGTTCCAGGCAAACGGCAATGCCGCCAGCCCGGCAATCCCGGCCGCAATCAGCAGCCTCCAGGAAAGGCCGGCGAGAAAAATGACAAAAAATCCGCTTGAAAAAATCAACACCGACGTGCCCAGATCGGGTTGACGCATGATGAGCCCGGCTGGCAAAAGCAGGATCAGCCCGGCGAAGAAGTAGTCCTTCATGTTCAAGCCGTCTTCCTTGCGGTGAAAGTAGGCTGCCAGCAACAGCGGTACGCCGATTTTCATGATTTCCGACGGCTGGATTGTAATAAAGCCGAGATTCAACCACCGTCTTGCACCGTTGCGAATATCGCCGAACAGCGCGACGCTGACCAGCAGTGACAGTCCAGCGATGTAGATTGGGACCGCCAGGCGCATCAGTTGCTGCGGCGGAATCTTGGCGGCCACCCACAGCACCACCAATGCGACGGCGAAGTTGCGCGCCTGTCCGAGGGTGCGGTCGTTCGATTGCCCGCTGGCCGAATACACCACCGCCAGCGACAGCGCCGCGAGCACCACCAGGGTGACCATGAGCGGGCCATCCAGCCGACGCGCGAGAATATCGAAAACGCGATCAATCGCCGTTCTTGGGCTCATTTGGGGTGGCGATGGGTTTTTTCGGATCGGGCACTTTGCCCAGCAAGTAATAGTCCATGACGGCGCGCGCAATAGGTGCCGCCGTTGCTGAGCCAAAGCCCGCGTTCTCGGCCAATACGGCGAGCGCGATGATCGGTTTGTCGGCAGGCGCATACGCGATATACCAGGAGTGATCGCGCAGCCGGTGCGATACAGCCCCCTCCTTGTATTTTTCGCCTTTCAAGTTGAACAACTGTGTGGTTCCGGTCTTGCCACCGCTGATATATCCGGCTTTGGCAAACGGGCGAAAGCCCGTGCCGCCGGGCTCGGTGGTGACACCGACCAAGGCGGCTTTGATGACGGCAATATTCTCGATCTTTATTGGGAGTCGCGTCGCAGGATAGGCAGCAGGCTGATCGGACACATTGCGAACCAGCCCGGTTCCTGCGTTAACAACATTCCTGACAAGATGCGGACGATAGGCCACGCCATCGTTGGCGATGGCAGCGACGGCGTGGGCAAGTTGCATCGGGGTATAACTGTTCTGCCCCTGGCCGATACCCGTCGAAATACTCTCCCCCTGATGCCACTTGGGCGAATCTGCCAGTCCCCGCGCATGCTGTTTCTCTTTCCATGCACGCGACGGAAGAATGCCCTCCATTTCGCCACCGATATCGATGCCGGACTTTGCGCCAAAACCGAGCAGCGAAAGAAACTCAGCGGTTTTGTCGATGTCGGTTTCGGAGGCAAGTTGGTAGTAATAGGTATCGCAGGATTCGACAATCGACTTGTGCATATCGACAACGCCGTGACCGCCTTCCTTGTCGTCCCGCCAGCGGTGCGCGACGCCCGGGAGACCGAAGTACCCCGGGTCCCGAATGCTTTGCGACGGCGTCCGTTTGCCCGACTCCAGCGCCGCCAGCGCGAGGAAAGGCTTGAGCGTGGAGCCGGGTGAATAGGCACCGCGCAACACACGATTCAGCAACGGTTTGTCAGGCGAATTATTAAGCAAATCCCAGTTCTGCGGATCGATACCGTCAACGAAGAGGTTCGGGTCGAACCCTGGCTTGGAGACGAGTGCCAGCACCTCGCCCGTATTGGGATCGATGGCGGCGAGACCCCCACGGAAATCGCCAAATGCTGCTTCGGCGATCTTCTGCAATTTGATGTCGAGCGTTAACGTGAGGTTGTTGCCGGCGATGGATTCGGACTTCGCCAGCGAGCGGATCGCTCGACCGCCGGAATCGATTTCGACCTGCTCCGATCCAGTGGTGCCATGTAATTCGGATTCGTAGCTGCCCTCGATGCCGAGCTTGCCGATGTGGTCGGTGCCCTTGTATTTGATTGTCAGGCCATTGGCCTCGATGCGTTTCAGATCCGCGTCATTGATACGCCCGATATGGCCGATCGCATGCGAGGCGACCTCACCAAAGGGGTAGTTGCGAAACAAGCCGGCGCTGATTTCGAAACCCGGGAAGCGAAAGCGATTCACGGCAAAGCGCGCGATTTCCTCGTCGTTCAAGCGGTTACGCAACGGTAGCGACTCGAAGTTTTTACTGTCTTCCAGCAAGCGCTTGAAACGACGCCGATCGCGTGGCTGGATATCGACAATGCCGGCCAGTGCATCGAACGCGGCGTCGAGATCCTTTACCTTTGATGGCGTCACACGCAGCGTGTAGGCCGAATAATTGGCCGCCAGCACGACACCGTTACGATCCGTGATAATGCCGCGATTGGGCACCAGCGGGACCAGCGAGATGCGATTGGCCTCGGCAAGGTTGTGGAAATAATCGCGCTTGATCACCTGCATGTAAAACATGCGTGAAGCCAGTGCGCCAAACGCAATCAGGATGAAGATGCCCGCCACCAGCACGCGGTTGCGGAAGGTATTGAGTTCCGCTTCGCGGTTCTTTATCGCGGTACCAATCATGGCTTAGCTTATGCGCTGTCCGGGACGAAGCCTGAGCCCCGGCAAGGCGAGGACCAGGCTGATCACAGGCCAGAGGAGGGCACCGACGAATGGCGCAAATGCGACCCAGAGCCCAGGCAATTCGCGTCCCAGAGACAGGTTAAGCGATACGGCAATAAGCTGCGCGAGAATCAGGACGGCAGCGACATGCAGCGCCTGTGCGGGTAAGTTCAGTTGCAACACCCGAACGCGCAGGAGTTGCGCAAAAAATACCACGACGACGTAAACCAGCGCATGCTGGCCCAGCAGCGCGCTGTCGGCGACATCCATCAGCAGCCCCAGCAAAAATCCCAGACCCTGGCCGACCGAACGTGGTTCCTGCACCGACCAATAGAGCAGGATAAACAACACGAAATCAGGGCAGATCTGCAGCGGCACGCCGCTCCAGGGCAGCAGATTGAGCAGGAAAGCAACCACAAAAGAGCCAACCAGCAGCCGTAACGGCGCAGGCA
>JAJAYN010000371.1 GCA_026786225.1 Burkholderiales bacterium
ACGCCGTGAAGATCGATGTTGTGCGGCATCTTGCTGCTCGGATGATTCTTCAGATGAAATTCCACAGTGTCGCCCTGGCGCACGCGAATAAAGCTGCCCGGCACCGTCCCACCGAATGTCCAGAACATGTACGACACACCCTCGGAAATCGACATTTCTTTCTCGATTACCTCAAGCTCGACGATCACTTTCGCCGGGTAGTTGCGATTGGTTGCTGGCGGCACATTTGGCGGACTGGTGAGAACCGCCTGTATCGGCTTGCCGCGAGGCGGACCAAAATCACCAGGCGTTTTGGTGGACGCGGCGACAGCCGATTCCACCGCGATCAGCGAGCCCAATACCAGTATCAATACCGCGGTAACCACGTGGGCAAAGGTTTTTATCGTTTTTTTCATTGCAGGCTCCAGAAATCTCGATTGCGGAACCTGAAAGATACGGAAACGCCGTAGCGCCCATTTGATCCTGATCAAATGGGCGAAGTAAATTGGGGTTTATCGTGCAAACGGCAGTTGAAGTTCGAGCGAAATTAAAAGTGTCAACTGCTCCGCAGTAAGTGTATCGCGCTTGAAAACCAGCAATTGCATCTTCAACTACCGTTTCCAGACTACGTGCTTTAGCGTGGCACCTGACGCCTTTGTTCGCTGTCGTACAGACAATGGACCCGAACCGTGTAACGCTGCACTTCCGATAAAAGGCCGCAACGGTACAGAGACGAGAATATGGAACCCACATTGATGCTGAAGACGGCGCTCGCGCTATTGACAATAACGGCGCTCGGCGGCGCAACCATGGCGGGCATCCGTTTTGCCCGCAACGCCAATCCGCCCGCGTGGCTTGCGATGTTGCACGGCCTGCTGGCAGGTGCCGCGTTGACGCTGCTGCTATATGCCTACTTCACCGTGGGTTTGCCGGTATATGCGTGTTGGGCATTGGTCCTATTCATGGCGGCAGCGGCCGGCGGGGCGTTCTTGAACCTGGCCTATCATCAGAAACTGCAGCCGATTCCCAAGGCCATTGTGCTGCTGCACGCCGGACTTGCGGTGGCGGGGTATGTGCTGATGCTGATGGCGGTGTTTGCACCGAAGTAGCTTCAGTCAACGAGGGCAACGCAAAGCTGCCAGACTTAAGCGATGAAAATAGAATTTGCTTCCCCTGTCCCGCCTCCCGCTCCCCACTTTGCCCTTTGGGATTTGGGCTTCCGACCGTTTTACCTGCTCGCCAGCATTTTTGCCGCGATTTCCATTCCTCTCTGGGTGTGTCAATACGCGGGCTATTTGCCGGTGGCGTATGTGCGGAGCATGGTCTGGCATGGGCACGAAATGCTGTTTGGCTACACGCTCGCGGTGATCACTGGTTTTTTGTTTACCGCCGTTCGCAACTGGACGGGCCAGTCCACGCCCACTGGCGGCGTACTCGCAGCTTTCGCGCTGATGTGGGTCGCAGGCCGCGTGCTGGTGATGACACCTTTTGAAATGACTGCCGCACTGGTGAATGCGGCGTTTCCGGTCGCGGTGGCCATCGCCATCGCCACGCCCATTTTGCGAAGCGGCAACCGTCGCAACTACTTCTTTGTGCTGCTGCTGTTGCTGCTCGGCGCGGCGGCGTTGTCGCTGCATTTATCACATATGGGCGTGTTCGCCTGGCCCGAGCTCGCCAGCCTCCAAGTGGGACTCGACCTGGTGCTGTTCATCATCGCGGTGATCAGCGGGCGAGTGATGCCGATGTTCACCAACAACGGCGTGCCCGGCACCAATGCTGCGAGCAAACCGCTGGTGGAAAAGCTGGCGTTGGGCAGCGTCCTGCTGTTGCTGGCCGCCGACTTGTTGCAGGCACCCTCCGCCGCGATTGCGGTGGTGGCGGCGCTGGCGGCGTGCGCGCACGCGGGGCGACTCGCGCTGTGGCGGCCGTGGCGCGTCTTGCAAGCGCCGCTGGTGTGGATCCTGCACGCCGCGTACGGCTGGATCGTCGTCTACCTTTTGCTGCGCGCGCTGGCCGCGATTAATCTGCTCGCCGAACCGCTGGCCGTACACGCGCTGACCATCGGCGCCATTGGCGGCATGACCATCGGCATGATGACGCGCACCGCGCGCGGCCATACCGGGCGCATCCTCAAGGCCGATGGTTTCGAGGTGGCGTGTTTCACGTTGATCCAGCTCGCGGCCGTGAGCCGTCTGGCCGGCGGCTTGCTGCTATCCAATTACTATATGGCAACGGTTGTGGTTTCCGGCGTCTGCTGGTCGCTGGCGTTTGCCATCTACGCCGTTCGCTATTGGCCGATCCTGTCGATGTCGCGCGTCGACGGCAAGCCCGGTTAAGCGCGCCTTCGCGGGAGAATGTCTATGGCCCTACATCATGCAGACTCGGGAGAAATGATCGACGTGCGCCCCATTCCGGGCAAGATCGAGAGCGCACTATCCCGAGCGCTGTACAAATCGAAGCACCTGGAAGTATTCCGCATGTTCCTGGAAGCGGGCAAGGTCATTCCCGAACATCAGGTGCAGGGCGAACTCACCGTGCAATGTCTGGAAGGTAGTGTCGAATTTTCCGTGAAAGGCGTCACCCAACTGATGTGGCCGGGGGACTTGATTTGCGTGGCGGGCGGCGAAGCGCACGCGCTGAAGGGCGTGGAGGATGGCTCGGTACTGGTGACTTTGTTGTTGCACCCCGTATAGAGGCCGACGATGACGCGCGTATCCTCGCCAAAACAAGCCGCAGACGCGCCGCTGGTCTGCACCATCGGCCATTCCAACCGAACGCTGGAGGATTTCATTGCACTGCTGCGCACCAACGAGGTGGCGCGCGTGCTCGACGTGAGGACCGTGCCGCGCTCGCGTCACAACCCCCAGTTCAATCGCGACGAGCTTCCTGCTTCTCTGGCTGCGGCCGGTATTGCCTATACACACGTTCCGGGCCTGGGCGGCCTGCGGCACAAGCGCGTCGATTCCCCCAACACGGGCTGGAACAATCTCTCGTTCCGGGGCTATGCCGATTACATGCAGTCCGCTGAGTTTGCCGAGAACGTTCAATACGTCGCGGAACTGGCATACAAAGAGCGCTGCGTCTTGATGTGTGCCGAAGCGGTTCCCTGGCGCTGCCATCGTTCCATGATCGGAGACGCGCTTCTGGTCCGGGGCATTCGTGTCGAGGACATCATCGGACCCAAGGGGCGGAGAGCCCATCTGCTCACTGCGTTCGCCCACGTCGACGGCATGACAATTACCTACCCACTCCAAGCCGATACCGCCCCGCAGCGTGCTCTGGCTCCCGTTGCCGCACCCCTCGGCGGGCAACACACCGTGGTTTCAGCGCAATCCCTGGTTCGAACATGAACGCCTGCCAGTGCTGCGCGAGCGGATCGCATCGCTGCCGGTCCCGCCAACATCGTCATTGCGAGGATAGCGTGAAGAGACCGGTGTTTTTCAA
>JAJAYN010000372.1 GCA_026786225.1 Burkholderiales bacterium
ATATAGGTGTCAAAGCGGTTGTACATAATGAAGCCATATCGGCCCGTCGCGATACGGTGGTAGCCACCGGTATCAAGCGAAATTGCCGGCTTCATGGCAAGCGGCACTCATTGATGAGCGAATACTCGGCGCTCTGAATCTGCGAGGCGTGCCATTCGCGATAGCCAGCTAGATGCATGCCGAGGTGCAATGACCAGTTGTCGTCGATACACGCCATCGCACCGCCTTAGTACGCGACCTCTTTTACTACCGTGACACATTGTCCGCTACCGACCGGAATGATCGTGAGCGTCATGTTACGGAGCAAGTCGAAGGTAATGGCGCCATACGAGTTCGTACCCGATTCGGGCGCAAAAGCCGCCATTTGCAATCGCACCGTATCGCAATGTTGATCGTGATACAAAGTCTGCTCATACATCACGGTGCATTTTCCGGCCTTCGTGTCAGCAGGCGTAATCACGATGTTGGTAAGCGCCCTGACATAATTTCCCTGCGGCGTGGTTTTGCGCGAATCAATCAGCGCCGAAAATGGGCGGGTATTGACATTGGTCTCGGCGAGAAATGCGCGAAGGGAATAGTCGCTGTCCAGAAACAGATTTTGATCGAGTGCATCGAGTTCGCGCGAGCAAACACTGAAACCGCGCGATTTGGCGAACGCCGCAAGTCCAACTTTCAGGGGAGGATTCTTTGTCGTGATTGCGTGGTTTGGTTGCGGGCTCGCTGGCGTTTGGGCCACGCAGCACAGGGACAACGTGAGACCCGTCAACACCGCGCCCGTCGCCAACAGGTGCTTCCCCAAACATTGAAAGCTGCGCATGGATTTCCTATCACCTAAAATTCGAATTTGAGAACCATACTCAAGCACTGGTGCGGATTGCAGGGCATTTATGCTTGAAAAAGCGCACCGGTGCTTGAGTTTCAACAAAATTCATCTCCAGCTCGCCCTCGCATCGAACTGGAAACGCTGGGTGCGCTGTGTTTCGTCGCTTGGACGTGCGAAGGAGAATCTTGCAAGCCCAAACGGAGCGGGAATGGAAATACCCAAGCCTGTTGCGCCGGCCACTACACTTGGAACCGCACTATTCTCCGCGCCGTAAAAGCGTCCGCGATCCACGAATGCAGACAGTACGACGGGTGTCTGGCCGATATCGAAAGCGTGCCACAAAACCTCTGCTGTGCCGCTGACTTTGCGATCCGCCCCCATATTTGCACCGCTGACATCCGATGGGCCGAGAGAGCCGGATTCATATCCGCGTACAGACCCTGCGCCACCGCCGAAATAGCGCTTCGTGATCGGGCTAAGGTGGCCATCCAGCCCTTTCAAATAGCCTAGTGAAAAGCCGAAACCGGCAGATACGCGTGGCGAGATTGTCCAAAAGGATTCATGCGAAACGTCCAACTTGGCATAACGGGTATTGCCGAGGAAGCCTCCCCACTCTGCTGCGACAGAATCGTAATGTCCCGTTGGCAAGGTGGTGTCAGCCTTGCGCCTGTCGTATGCCCAGTAGGCTAGAAGTGGCACGATGTGACTGGTGCGACCTTCGCGGGCGATGTAAGCGAATAGATACGGCGCGAGTCCGGCCTCTGAATCCAGACGCAGCGCTTCTGCACCCCAGCCAACGCCGACCAACCCCAGCCCAGTTTGCCGGCCAAATAGATTGCGATAACTCCCCTGCGAAGAGCGCAGTGTCTTTTCGGAGGTAATGAATTGTTGAATATCCGCGAGGCGCAGCTCGTGCGAAACAATGCCGAATCCGAGGACATTTGTGGGTCGAACGTACTTGCCTAGAAACTCTTTTCGCAGGTTGCCATAGCGCTGCGTCAGCTCGATTTGATCATCCTGGATCAGGAGGTGCGTGCGCACCAATTTGCCAACCACCGCAGTCTCGTTTCCCGGTTCCGTCGAGAGCTCAAGTGAAAGCGTGAGCGTCAGTTCCGGGTTGGTGTTTTCCGCCCGCGCGGCTACAGGCTGCGGGGCAACATTTGATGCTGCGACAGGGCTAAATTGCAGCGCTGAAAGACAGGTCAGCGTTGCAATGTGGATAAGGCGACTGACAAAAAAAATTCTCATGATGGAAATCAGCTGGTAAATAACGATTCAAGCAAGTCAGCGTGATCCTGCTGAAGCTTGGGATTGTCGGGGTTCACGGACCAGAGCAACTCGCGGCTATTGTCGCGATATTGCCTGAAGTTGTCGTCATGTGTTTGCCATGCGCGCATCAGCGCATCGGCACCGGACTGAACGTCAAAGGAATTGTAGTAATAGCCGACGTCCTTCAAAAATTCTGAATTGTGAACCAGCGGATAGCCGCCATACAAAGCATCGTAGTAGAGGTAGTTGAGGCCGTTTTCCCAGTGGTGGACAACGACGGTGTCAACGAATTGGCCCAACAATTCGTAAACGGGAAATCTCGTCTCAGCGGTGACGTGGTTGGCTTTCAGCAGATCCAGCGAACCAAAAAACTCTGAAAAGTGTACGTTGTTTTTGAGGTGCAGCGTGTTTGCGGCGTATACATGGTTGATTGCTTCTGGGCTGCGGCGAAAAAGCGCTTCGCACACAAGTACCGGAAAATGAAAGGTCTTCAATACGTTTACGTTGGGCTCAAAAATGCCTACCGAGCAGCCACGTTTCAGGCGATGTTTATAGAAGAAATTGTGCTTGATGCGACTGATGCCATGCCGAAGAATAATCGGATCCCAGATTTGGCTGATGCAATGAGTGTTCTTTGATTTTGTGTACTTGGCGTAGGAGTAATTGGTATGCCAATGCTGTGGTGTAATCCAAACGGCGTCGAAGGTGAACGGCGGCAGGATTTCCGCCCGGTCCTCCAGGCCACTGGCTATCGCCTCCAGATTCATCACGAAACTATTACCCGCCACATACGAGACCATCTTTCCGCCGCGCTTCTGGAATGTTTCAACTGCTTCATTGGGTACCCGCATTCCCACTTCAATGATGACGTCCAGTTGCTCAATCGCGACGGCGAGCGAAAGCTGCTTGAAGCCAAAGACTTCGCTCGGCTGGTGGGCGCGGCTGTCATCGGGCATCGGCACTACAAAGACTTCATCAACAATGCGCACGCGCTGCAACAGCAGTGCCAGAAACACCAAATTCTGTGTCATGCCGTTGGTCCAGAACGATCCAACGACGTCGTCTTGTACGGCAACTGCAGAAAGCCCGATTTTGAAACCCATGAGTGAAGGTCGCCGCCGAGGATTAGAGGACTGCGTCGAGGAGTCGTTCGTGCGCAGCTATGTTGGCAGGTGCTGCCGCATCCACTCTTTCGAGCAAACGAACACAGTCCTTGCGATATTGTGAAAGGTTGCGGTCATGGTCTGCCAGTGCACGCAACAGTGCTTCGGCGCCCGAATCGGCGTCGAAACTCTGGTAGTAGTAGCCGAATTCGGCAAGAAATTCGGAGTTGTGAACCAGCGGATACGCGCCATACAGCACGTCATAGTAAAGATAGTTGAGGCCGTTCTCCCAATGATGGGTGACAACAGCATCCGCGTGATGCGCTAAAAAATCAGCCGTGACAAATCGCGGTTCGACCGTTGCGATCTCGTCTTTCACACATTGCAGGCGGCCTGCAAAGCTGCTGAAGTGTGCATTTTGCATAAACTGCACTGCGTTGGTTATGTATATCGCCTCGAACAACCCCGGTTGTCGCTGGTAGGCGGCTTCACACACCAGCATTGGCATATGGCTGGTCTTCATAACAGTAATGTTCGGATCAAGTATTCCCACACGCTTTTTGTTTCGCCCAGGTTGATAGCCGAACGGCGCATTCAACGCAGGCATACGTGATTCCAAAAAGATCGGCTGCCAGATTTGTTGTATTTCAAATACCGGGCAGCGATAGATGGTTTCGCAATAAGACTTGTATGTGCGGATATGTTGTGGCGTCATCCAGATGGCGTCATAAAAGTCGCGATCAAAATAACGTTCGGCATCACCTCTAGGCGGCTGCGCAATGATGGCCTCCATTGAAATGACAATTCCATTGCCGCCCTTGTAAGCGATTATTTTTGTCCCGGCTCGCTTGAGTGAGTCCACGGTTGGTGCGTCCAATGCCGATCCGATAACAATCACGAAATCCAGTTTTTCTTTGACTTCGTGTGTGCGGACGATATCACTCGCAATGATCGGGATTCCTGGCGGAATGATTGGCGCTACGCCGTCGCCGTGATTCAACAGGTAAACGCGCCGGCAATTTGATGCAGCACGAAACAAGTTGTAGAGGAACACCACATTCTGCCGCAGGCCGTTCTCAAACAGCCCCATATCGCCGTTCGCATGAACCCAGACGGTAATGCCGATGCTGTAGTTTTTCATCTTGTGTGCGGGCACCGTTTTCTACGCTGCAGTTTCAATGTGTGCATGCG
>JAJAYN010000373.1 GCA_026786225.1 Burkholderiales bacterium
GCACCAAGAATGCACCACACCTTATGGCTAGCCATCAAAAAAATAGGGGAGCGGCCATTAACCAGAGAAACCATTTTGCTTCCAAGCGTTGGGCCTGCGGCGTTATTTAGTGACCGCGAAATAAGCGAGGCGCTGCAAGCCAGTAAGCATCTGGCCACATTTACCGGCTCTTCGAAATACTCGCGGTGTAGGCATACATTTTCTCGCTTTGTGGATTTCTGCGAAGGGCTTCCGCGCGCGCGCGCGCCGCTTGCGCATCCCTGCGCAATTGCAATTGAATTTCCGAAAGTATCCACCACGTTTCAGCCGTGTCCCAGCCACTTGCCAACTGGGCTTCAATCAACGGCTTCGCTCGTTCAGGCTTGCCGGACATGATCCATGCCTTGGCCAGACCGATGGCAGCCTCGCCAAAGGGACGTGTCTGGTAATTTTTCTGGGCCAGCGTCAACGCCTGTGCAGCGTCGGCCTGGCTTTTCAGGAAATGGTCAAGCGCATGCCCGGCGGCAGCCTCTGGAAACGCACGCAGGCGTTCGGTGTAAATGCTGCGCGCCTGCGCCGTAAGCTTATTAACCTGTTCGACATTGCCAAGCTGTTGCTCGATTTGCGCGAGTGCATCCATAAACTCAGGACTGCCGGTGCGTTCAATTACGCTTTCATAGATGCGCTTTGCCTCGGCGATCTTGCCATTGAGCAAATGCACTTCAGCGATATGTTCGTCAATCAGCCACCAACCACTGAGGGCATCTTCAGCGAGACGGTACATTGCCAGCGCTTCGTCGAAGCGTCCGCGTTCCAATGCCAGCAGGCCTCTTTGCAGCTTGAGCCATGCGCGCATCGTCGGCGAGTCCCCATGGTAGCGTCGTTCCGCGGCTTCCAGCAACGCTGCTGCCTCTCCGGGGCTGCCGACCCATTTCTTGAGCAAACCCAGTCGCACAAAATGCGGTGTGATGCCCACATCGTTTACAAGGTCGCGGTAGGTGCGCTCGGCATCGCGGTAGCGACCGGAATACAACGCAATGTCGGCACGCAGAGCGGCCAACTCGCTTGGCTCGGCGGTGGCGCCGCAACCTTCGAGCACGGCACTGGCTTGCTTTAACCGGTGCAAGGTGAAGTGCAAACGCGCTTGCGCCATACACTGGCTAACGGATAACTTAGGCTTGCTGGACAAGCTTGCCAACAACGCTTCCGCTTTGGCGTAGTCATCGTAGCTGCCGGTCAGCCGTGCGCGCTCCTGGTAGAGCGATACCACTTCAAGCGGAATGAGTGTGTTGTCGGGCTGGCGTGCTCTGAGGCTCAAGCCGTGCTCGATCGCCGCAGTCAGTTTTATTACTTCGGTCGCGTAAGCTGGTTTGACTGCTTCCCTGGCTGGCGCGGCGACGGGTGCAACACCAGAATTTGTCTTTCCGCACCCGCTGACCAGACAAACAAACAACAGGCCCGGCAAAATGCCGGGCCTGAACCGCTCATAGATCAAGGTTGTGCTGCGCGCATATGCGGAAACGCTGCCGGTGAGGCCACGCCCGTTTCATCGCGAGATGGATTGATGACGCCAACAAGCGTGTTGATATTGTGCGGTGGCGAGGTACCGGAAATTCGCAGCAGAGCCGCTGCAAGAAGACGGTCCACAACCGGATCGTCAAAACTACGACCGTTTGGCCAGCCCGGCGCAGCGTTCAGATCATAGGTGATGACGTCAGGCAAAATAACCGGTGCGGCCTGTGCGACACACGTGGAAATATCAACCTGCGCGTTGCTCGTAGGCGGCGTCACCGTCTCGGTAGAGCACGGCGTGAGTCCGAGCGCCCGCAGCGCCGGGCCGACCTTGTAATGTATGTTTCTAAGTGAGTTTGACTGCGGACCCACGGTCAACATGCCTGCAAAGTCTCGTGCATCGTTGGCAGGATCGCCCCGATTGAGTGCATCGCGCTGGTCATTGAATCCATTCGAGGCATTGCCTGGATTGAGCAGCGCGCCGCTTGGGCCGGTCGGCGTTACTGCCGGATCGCGCGACAGCAACGCGGTGGCAAGCGCGGGCTCGCCGGTACGGTCAACCCGAACGTAGCGGTCCTTGGCTGCCGCATTGAATGCGAATTGCGGCGCAGAGTTGTCATTGTTTGAACACCCGCTCAACGCGAACACCGTGGCCACACCGATAGACGACAGTAGGCCTTTGGAGGTCATAGGATGCGTGGTTTTCATGCTGCCACCCGACCGGTGGTCGCCCAGACGCGCACTTTCGGCCTGACACCATTCACCGCCGGTGCCAGTACATCATTGCTCATCTCGAAGACAATTGCAGAGACGTTACGGAGGGCAAATGAATCTCGCCTTGCTTGCCCGCTACCCAATCTGAATGCCCCGACAAGGTCGCCACTCTGGCCCGCACCAGCGAATGATGCTACCAGCGCGGCATAGCCTTCGGCATCAAAAAAGAACGGATCATTGCGCAGCCCGGCAAAGGCTTTCAAACCATTGGGTGACGTAAACACCCGTTCCGTGGCACCAGAAAATGTGCCGCCACCGCCGGGTACGTTTTCGAGCTGCAGGCCGCAAACGCCCTCCGTGTTCTTGGCGAATTTCGCCAACACCTCAACATCGGCAATGTTGTCAAAATTTCCGCTCGCATCGGCGCGATCAATGTGCAAGGTGTAAAGCACGTTCGGATCACAGTAAAACGAACCGTCAATTCGCGAACGTGGTGCCGAGCGACCGCCAAAGGTAATTGAGGCGACGGTTCGGCTCGCCGTTTCAGGCGATGGAAAAATAAAGACATCAGCAAGATCTGCCGCCGGATCGGCATCGGTACCGGGTGACTCTGCATGGTCAGCCGACATGACCGCTACACTCACGGCGAGCGCCGTGAGTGCTGCCAGTCGGCCAGGTGCGCCGCGCAAATTAAACTTGGATAACATTCGATTCCCCTTTGTGGATAGTGGATAGCGGTGATTGATAGAAACACCTGCTCTACGGCAGCTACTGGCCCCTGGGCGATTTTAGATACAAATAAATGACCAATGCACACGGCCGCAACACTGCATTTTGCGGGTCCGTGGATTAGTCTACTGCCACAAGGAGTCCGGCTGCAAGTCGTCGTCGTCGTAGTCTTGTCCAACGGGGAATAAGGCTGAACGACGGGAATGATTCCAGCGAGGAATGAGCCTAAGTCGGCTGTCCGTTGCGATCATGATGCATGGCATGGTGATTAACATGCCAAGTCAGCGTCGGGAAATGTGCTGCCCAAAATGCCGAACACCGCATCTAGCTTGCCGTTTCAAGCACTTTCGCCCTAATGAGTTCGCCAACGCTTGCGCTACGCCTACTGCCTTGCCAGTGGATCTTGTTTGTAAAACGCCTTGAGCTGCTGATAGACGGCAGGAAATGTCTCGTGGACATCCTCGGGCATTTCAAAAAATACCTCCGATATGACTGCGAAGAATTCCGCAGGGCTCTGCGCGGCGTAGGGGTCAATCAGGATTGCATCCAACGCCTTGCCGCCATCCCTGCGGGCCAACGCATCGGCTTCGTCCACCTGCTTGCAGAACGCGAGATAGGCCGCGAGGAACGTGCGCTTCCAGGTTTCCTTGCTCATGCCGCGATGCAGTGGCGGATAGCCGTTGGCTTCACCGTTGAGCATATCGAGCTTGTGTGCGAATTCGTGGATCACGACGTTGTAGCCGTCGCCGCGGTCGACCGCATCGGCAGTTTGGGCGAGGTCAGCGTGCGAGAGTACGACAGGTCCATCCAGCCACGCTTCGCCGGCGAGTGGATCGCGTGTGGTGTGCACGACACCGAATTCATCGATGACGTCATGCGTCTTGGCGAACTGGCCGGGATAAACGATTATTTCGCGCCAGCCATCGTAAAAATCCACATCGAGTTCAAGGATGAGGATGCACGCTTGCGCCGCGATTTGCAGGCGCATGAGTTCGGTAATTTCGAACCCGGCCGCACCCATGATGACTTTGCGCGCGAGAAAATCGGACGAGATCAAACGCAGACGCCGATTCTCTTCCGTCGTCAATCGCTGAACGAAACGGTAATTGGCGGTGGCGTTGTTCCACGCGTCCAGGTCGATGAGCTCAACTTTGCGCGACGTAAGTGCTCTCGCTCTGCGAAACGCCCGCGCGGTGGTTCGATACAAGGGACGAAACAGGTTTTCCAACATGGCGTGTAGGTGGCGGTGACGCTGCGGTTTTCAAGCACTGCCGGATAAATTTGCGCGCAGCTCGGTACCGCGTTGGGCGAATTTCTCAACGCTGAGTGGCGTGGAGCCTTCAGCTTTATTGTTGATCACGATGTACGGGCACATTTGGCTCGGCTTCGGGAATGCCGAAGAAGTCTGGCTGCGCTAATTGTGGCGGTGAAGGCAAAGTGGGGTAACACTGAGAACTGGGCACGGATCACGATATTATTGGAAAAACACAGCGCATACATTTTTGGGATAAAAGGAATTCGCATGACAAAGAAAACGTGGTTTGCACTATTCGGTCTGGTTGCGGCGGCAATCTGCGGTACCGCGCATGCGCAGTGGAAAGCGGAATCCGGATTGGTGCTCGTTGGCAAAGTGGTGACGATGAACGATGCCGGAGTCGTGTTGCCGAATGCACGCATCTGGCTGGCCAACGGCAAGATCATGGCAATCGCAAAGGCGGATGAGACCTTGCCCGCTGCTGCGAAGGACCCCTTGGTTATTGAAACCAAGGGGGTAATTTATCCTGGCATGATCGACTTGCACAACCATCCGGATTACGGCATCTATCCGCTGATGCCGATCAAAAAGAAATACGCTGATCGTTACGAGTGGCGCTGGTACGACGAGGTCTACAACAAGCGTATCACCTACCCGCAGGAGTTGATGACGCGCGCTGACTACTTCGATCTGGGGCTCGAAATTGGCCGCTATGGTGAATACAAGGCGCTTGCCGGAGGCACAACTTCGATTCAGGGTGGAGGCGCACTCAATCGCGGGTTGGCGCCCGGTAAATATGGAAAATTCCAGGAGCTTCCCGGCGGCAGTCCGCCGCTGTTTGGTACCTCTGTGAGCATGGTGCATGCGCGTGAGGAATGCCTGGTTCGCAATGTGGAGTTTTCAAAGGTGGAGGCGAGGGTGGCCACCAGCCGCGTCGATATCGGCAATAGCGCCAGGTCGTGGGCGGAGATGCAGGCGGAGAAAGCCAGGGGGCCATTGGTCGTACATCTTGCTGAAGGCGCGTCTTCACGCATGGCTGGCGAATTCAACAGCATCAAAGATAGTGCTTTGCTGGGCCCGGAATTAATCGCCATTCACGGTGTGGGGCTGACCGAGCCACAATTGATTGAAATGGCTAAGGTCGGTGCAAAGCTGGTCTGGTCGCCGCTGTCGAATTTCATGCTGTATGGAAAAACGGCAAACGTTGCGGCCGCAAAACGCGCAGGCCTGTCGATCAGCCTCGCACCCGACTGGGCGCCCTCGGGTAGCAAATCGGTGCTTGGGGAACTGAAGGTCGCCGATCTGGTGAACAAAAACGCGCTAAAGGGTTTGTTCACTGATCGTGAGCTGGTCGAGATGGTGACGCGAAAACCCGCTGATGCGCTGGACTGGGGCAAGCGACTCGGGCAGATCACGGAAGGCTATCTGGCCGACGTGATCATCGTCGACGACAAGAATGCCGATCCGTACCGCAACCTGATTGTCGCCATCGAAGAAAATATCCAGCTGGTCGTTGTGCGTGGTGAGCCGCTATATGGCGACGCGGCAATAATGCAAGCCACGCGCGGTGCATTGAACGATATTGAAACGACATCAACATTCAGGAGCAGGGACAAAAGCCAGCGTGTGAAAGCGATGGCACCCAATTGCGCCAGCACAGGATTGCCGGTGCTGACCGTCGCCGAGATACGTGGGCGTCTTCAAGAAGCACTCAAGTTTGATGCGGCCTACGCGCTGAAAAAAATCTCCAGCGAACAGATCACTAACGACTTGCAACGCTGCGAGGCGACCAGCACAACGATCAAAACGGGTGACCCAGTGACCACCGCCGACGCGCGGCGCATGCTGAAATGCCGCTTTGGATTACCTCTGGAGAAAACGTCGCTGAGCGCGCTGACAACGAATGAGGACCCGCAGTTTTTCTCGCGGCTGATGAAGAATCCGAACCTGCCGAAGTATTTGCAGGCGCTGCCGGGTTACTACCGGCA
>JAJAYN010000374.1 GCA_026786225.1 Burkholderiales bacterium
CCTCAATGGTCTCTTCGATAACGTCTTTTGCCTCTTCACTGCAGCCCATCGCCAGTAGCCGCGTTGCAACCGTGGCGGCCATCGTTGCGTCAAATCGCGATTCGCGGGAAAACGCCTTCCAGGCATCGGTAATCGAATCCGGATTTGCCGGCTTCGACTTGATCAGATTCAACTCTGCATTCAATCGAATCTGCTGTGCGGCACCGTCGGGCAGCATGCCCGAGCGCGTCAGCGGCTCCAGGGTCACCAGCACGTCTTCCCAGGCTTTG
Source organism: Burkholderiales bacterium (assembly GCA_026786225.1). GTDB lineage: Bacteria > Pseudomonadota > Gammaproteobacteria > Burkholderiales > Usitatibacteraceae > UKL13-2. Next base: position 270 of record JAJAYN010000374.1, read on the forward strand.
CCTACGACTTCGGCTTCAACTTTCATTTTCAGCACACCCGGATTTTTCGGGTCGTTGGCTGCGAGCGTTTTCAATAGCGATAGCGCCTCCGCAGCCTTGCCATCGGCCAACAACATGTACGCTTTCGAGACATCTCGCATGCGTGACGAGCCGCCATTGCGAATGTGATCCAGATAAGGCACAGCCGCACTCGAATGCCCACCTTCGTACGCTGCCCAGGCGGCGATGGCGGCGGCCATGTCGCGCGTGTCGTCGTGCTCCATGGCGGCGCGTGCGCGCGTTTCTGCATGACGGAATTCGCCCGAAAACAGCAATTGAAGGCTTTCCAGCAGTAGCGCGCGCGCTTTTGCGCGTTCGTGTTCGATCTTGCCTTTGCGTATCTGCCTTGGCAACCGGTAGGTCTTCACAGCCAGGCGAATCAGCAGGTACACCCCCGCAAATGACACCAGCAGCAGGATCACGAATAGCATGATCGACATTTCTGCGCGCCAGGGCGGCACCACAAACACCACATAACCGCTACCGTAACGTCCGGCCAGCGCCAGCGCCACCGCCATGGCGGCGAGGGCCAATACCCACAAAGCCCAGCGAATGGGACGACTGGTCATTGCCGTTGCGGGCGCTCGCGCGCAGCGCGGGCGGCCCGCGCCGCACTTAAGCTCGCGGTGATGTCCGGAGGCGCAATAGAGACCGGGTTTTCGGCAAACTGCTTCAGCATCGCGAGCGCGTTGATGTTGACCTTGGCTTTGGGATCAAAGTATTTTGTGATCATCCCGCGTACCAGCTTGACGTCTTCCTTGTAATTCACGTCATCGCGCGCAATCAATGCGGTACGCGCCGAAAGCAGCCGCAGCTTCAGGTTTTCGCGCAGGAAATAACTCTGTTGCGGCGAAAGCAGCGCCGGATCGCCGGCATCGAGTTCGCGAATGCGAACGAGCTGTTTCACTTCAAACCAGAGATCGCGACCAAAACGCGCGGCAAAATTCTCTTCAGGATCGATGACGCGCGCGTCGCGCGAAACGAGTGCGCCGCCGGCCATCGAATCAGGAATCGCCAATGGCATGGTCGCGGCAAGGGCCATCAAATTATCCAGCTTGAGGCTGATACCCACGGTATCGACCAGCGGCAGTGCTTTAAGCCGCTCCATATCCTGCGTAATTGCGCGGCGCAATTGCACCACCTGCAATTTATCGGCACGTGCAAGACGCTGATCCGCAGTTTGCAGGGCAATCAGCGCGGCACGCAGGTTGGACGCCAGCACCAGTTCACGACTCGCAATATTGAGCGTTTGTTCGATCTCGGCCAGCAGCCAGTCATCGGGGGCACGCGCGAGATCGCGATACATTTCCTCGAGTGCCACCCGTTGCCCCTGAAACTCGGCAAGTTTGCCTTCCAGTTGCGCGACACGGTTTTGCGAGTCGCGCAGGTCCTTGAGAATCTGGTCAATCTGCGCCGCAGTCTGGGTTTGCAGCTTGCTTTGCTCGGCCAGCTTTACGCCGAGAGTTTGCGTGAGCGTTTGCGCCGTGTCGCGGCCATCCCACCAAGCCCACAAGCCCACTACCAAGCCTGCCAGCGCAACTGCCAATACGGCGATGCCTACACCGGAAAAGAATGGGGATATCTGAGATTTTGTATCTGATTCTTCCATAACCTAAAAGCTCTGTGGGTTAAGTAGCCGTGGTTTCAAGTCGGCAAGTGTATTGATCATCGCCGGCTCGGCCAACGGCACCTCCGCGACCCGGTCGAACCCGCGCGCCCTCGCTGCAACCGCCACCCGGGGGTGAGGCACCAACAAAACCATTTGCGATTGCGGGGTGAGGTCCATTATTGAAAATATATTGTTGAGGCTATCGAGTGTTTCAACGCTCAGGGCAAAAAAGGCGTGCACCCCTCCTGAAGCGAGTGATGCCCTTAACGCCTCACGCGCGGCCAAATCCGGGACCATTGGCGCACGCCGATAACATTCAAGCACCGTCACACGGGCACCGCGCTCGGTCAACGTTTGCTCCAGCACTGTGCGGCCGCCAAATTCACTGCGGCCCTTCACAAGGATAATATGTCGCCCGTCCACGCGAAGCAATTGCGACATCGCCAACAAGCCCTCGCTATCGATGCTTTGTTGCGGTGACACAACATGTTTAAAGCCTGCCTGCGCCAAAGCCGCCGCTGTGGCACGACCGATGGCAAAAATTTCCATGCCGGCAGGTGCGCCACCAGCACCCCTGACCAGTGGTACCCCGTGATCAACCGCGTTGGCACTGACGAAGATGATGGCGGATGCGCTCGCCAATTCGCCCGCTGCCAGCGTGGCGTTGATAGAGGCGATATCGAGCACCGGAAACTCGATGACATCTGCACCCGCAGCGCGCAGCATCTGCGCGGTACGCGCCGCTTGCGCTAGAGGGCGGGTAACGACCAGATTAAGGCCCTGCAACAGGA
>JAJAYN010000375.1 GCA_026786225.1 Burkholderiales bacterium
CCCTGGACTACCGCATACAAGAGCGCGTCCCACCTTACGGGCAAAACGGCGTTTGTGTTGGGTGCAGCCGGTCACGTTGCCGGCGTGGTCAATCCGGCAGCAAAAAACAAACGCAGTCATCGCATTGGTCCGGCTCCAGATATTTCTTATCAGGAATGGCTGGGGGCATCGACGGAAATTGCCGGTAGCTGGTGGCCGCGCTGGTCTGAATGGCTCAAACAATTTGGCGGGAAAATGGTGCCTGCGCGTGTCAGGTTGGGTAACGCCGAATTTAAACCAGTTGAACCTGCTCCAGGGCGCTACGTTAGGGAGAAATCCTGACGACGTTTTGCGACCTGTTGCATTGGCGGCATCGATCTTCGAAGTGTATTATTTTCACAGTCGGGTTTGTTTGCAGAAATCACGCTGTATCGCATGAGCACCGCAAAAGCAGTAAATAAAATATAACAGGAGAGAGACATGCCAGCAACACAACGAATTGCCGTCGTCACCGGCGGGATGGGCGGTTTGGGGGAAGCAATCTGCATGAAGCTTGCCCGCATGGGTATCAAAGTGGTTGTAACTTATTCGCCGTCAAATACGAAGTCAGCGACTTGGCTAAAGGAAATGGAAGCGCGTGACTATCACTTCCACGCCTACGCAGTTGACGTTGCGGATTTCGATTCCTGTGCGGCAGCGGTTGCCAAGATCCAGAAGGAAGTGGGTCCTATCGATATCCTGATCAACAACGCAGGCATTACACGCGACACGACGTTCAAGAAGATGTCGAAAATCGACTGGTCGGCTGTGATCAGCACAAATCTTGACAGCGTATTCAATATGTCCAAGCCCATTGTCGATGGCATGGTCGAGCGCGGTTGGGGGCGAGTTATCAATGTCTCATCCGTGAACGGTCAGAAGGGTGCATTCGGACAAACCAATTACTCGGCCGCAAAGGCGGGTATGCACGGATTTACCAAGGCGCTGGCGCTGGAAGTCGCTAGAAAAGGGGTCACTGTCAACACGATTTCGCCAGGTTATATCGGCACTGCAATGGTGACGGCGATTCCGGAAGAAGTACTGAGCTCCAAGATCCTGCCGCAGATTCCTATCGGTCGACTGGGTAAGCCGGAAGAAGTAGCTGGCTTGTGCGCGTATCTTGCGTCCGACGAGGCGGCTTTTGTGACCGGAGCCAATATCGCCATCAACGGCGGGCAGCACATGTTCTAGTTCCCTGTAGTTGTCACCGCAAATGAAAAGGGCGCTGTTCAGCGCCCTTTTTTTGACGGTGCAGCTACCCAACGCTAGCGTTTGTAGTTGCCGCCTGCCCCCAGCACCGTGAGCTCGACCAGGCTTGATCCATTGTGATTGTCAGCGCTGAATTTCACGCGATAACCGCGCAAATCGACGGTTCCCAGCCTGTCGAGTGCGCTGAGAAACGATTCACGCGTCGGCACCTTGCCTGCTTTTTTCAGCCCTTCAACAAACACGTTCGCGGCGATATATCCCTCAAATGACGCAAAGCTTGCTTTGGTCGTTCCACCGATACGCTTCAGATATTCCCGACCCAGGGGCTCGCTGTCTGAAAACGGTAGCGGCACGACCTGCGAAACTTCAACACCGCGGCCGTCTTCGCCCAGTTGTGCGGCAACGGTCATTGCACCGACTGAACTCAGTAAACAGAACTGTGCATTCGACCCCAGCTTCTTCATTTCCTTGATGAAGGCGCTAGCCGTATTCGCGCCAGCGCTGATGAGAACCGCCTGTGCACCGGATTTGGCGATGGTTTGTGCGGAAGACGCGACATTGACCGAATTCCGGTCTGCGCTGCCAAAAATCACGATATTCGATTTGCGTTCGCGCAGTGCACGTTCGAGCCCCGCCAATCCAGCGCGACCGTAGGCATCGTTTTGGTAAAACAGTGCAATTTTAGTCAGGCCGCGCCGTATCAGCTGTTCGACTATTTTTTCGGTTTCTTCAAGATAGCTCGCGCGGATATTGTAGATATAGCGGCTCAGCGGCTCGCGGGTGGCAACGTCTCCACTGGCCGGGGCGAAAAACGGCACTTTATTCTTTTCCACCAAAGGCAGAATCGGATTAATCGTATGGGTACCTGTGTAACCGAACAACGCGAAAACATTGTCCTCGTTGAGGAGCTTGAGGGTGTTGGCTTTTGCGCGGTCCGGCACGCCTGCATCGTCGATGGAAATCAATTTTATTTTTCGGCCAAGGACGCCGCCAGACTCATTGATGGCATTGAAATAGGCGTCCGCCCCGGCTTTCATCTCGCGGCCCAACTCTGCGGATGGTCCTGAGAGCGACGCCGACTGCCCGATGACAATTGCATCGGCGGTGACGCCTTGTGCGCCGGCGTGACCTGCCAACAGTGCAAGCGCGCTGAACATTGCCACTATGGATGCGCGCAGCGCTGCGCCGATCAGGCCGTAGCCCGCTGGATAGTTCATGAATTTCTCCCTGATAGTGACGGTACAGCAAAATTAGTATCACACGCCTTCATGCGCGTGAGGACCGCGCATTGTATAGCCAATATCAGCAAAATGGCTTGCTGCTGCCGCGACTTGATTCGAAAGTTTTCTGGCTAGTGAAGGCTATGCGCGCAGCTTGTCGATTCAATGCTTGAATGTGCCCGCACGTGAAACGATGGTCAGGTCAACATAGTTCGAGCCATTGTGATTGGTCGGCGTGTAGGTAACGGCAAATCCACCTAAATCGGTTTTCCCGATGCTTGAAAGTCCGTCGACCAGCGATTCGCGGGTCGGGTTCTTCCCTGCGCGTCTGAGGCCCTCGACCATGACTTTGGCAGCGATATAGCCCTCAAGCGACGTAAACGAGTACTTATCGGCACCGCCAATATGTTTTTGATAGTCACGCACGATAGGGTTTACGTCCGACCAGGGAAACGGCACAACCTGCGAAATCTGAACGCCAATACCTTCGTCGCCCAATTCGCTGGCGAGCGCCTTGGAGCCGACGAAACTCACATTCCAGAATTGCTGGAAGCCGCCGGCCAATTTCATCGCCCGAATGAATGCAGCGCAGCTCTTATAGGCGCTGATCATGACGACCGCACTGGTCCCGGATTTTGCAAGCTTGGCAACAGCTTCAGAGACGTCGGTTGTATTGCGCTCGACTGTACCGGTCGCGGCGATAGTGAGCATGCGTTTTTTCATCGCGCGTTCGACGCCCGCGAGTCCCGCCTTACCATAGGCGTCGTTCTGATAGAAAACGGCAATTTTGGTGATGCCCTGCTGCACGAGGTGGCCAACGATCTGTTCTGTCTCGTCGAAATAGCTGGCCCGCACGTTGAAAATATAGCGGTTGAAGGGCTCTCGTAAACTCTGCGCACCGGTAAAGGCACCTACAAAGGGGACTTTCGCGGCGGTAAAGATCGGCAGTGCAGCGTTCGAAGTGGGTGTGCCGACATACCCAAACAAGGCGAGAACCCTGGTCTCGTCGATCAATTTCTTGGTATTGGCGGCAGCTTTGTCTGGTTCGTATCCATCATCGACCGAGACCAGCTTGATCTTGCGGCCATTTACGCCACCACTTTTATTCACCACGTCAAAGTACGCTTCCGCGCCGGCTTTCATTTCCTTGCCTAATTGCTCAGCAGGACCAGACAGCGCAGCCGACTGGCCGATGAGAATGGTGTCGGCGGAAACCCCTTGCGCCATTGCAGCTTGAGATAGCGGCAAGGTCATAAAAAAAGCAAGCCATGAGATGCAGCGGAAATACGCAAGCATGTGATCTCCTCCGGCTGTGTTGTTTTAGGCGGAAACGGAAGCATCGCGTTCAGCACAGCCTGTCAGAAGCGGCCCGGTTCTTGCAGGATTGTAGTCCGTCGGAAGGCGCCTGCCTAGCCATTCATGGTGTGCCGAGTGCGCAAGCGGGGGCGTTACCTCAAAGGTAACGCTGGATGTCACTCAATTGTTACCCCACGGTCTCCACATAACAATGCGGTGGTGCGCGAAACCGGAAGGCTATCCGGCGAAGAAGTCTTTGCCCTTATCCATAAAGCTCTTGGCTCGCGGATTGTGTTTGTCACCGTCTGTTTTATTGATCTCCTCCAGTTCGCGCAGGATCTCCTTCTGGCGGTCGGTGAGACGAACAGGTGTCTCAACAACGACATGGCACATCAAGTCGCCTGCAGAAGTCTGCCGAACCGGCCTGATCCCTTTTCCGCGCAACCTGAATACCTGTCCACTCTGCGTTTCAGCAGGAATTTTTATCTTGGCTTCGCCGTCCAGCGTAGGGATATGGATTTCGCCGCCGAGCGGTACTCGAGCAGTTTCTTAACTACCGGATATTCTTCCGCGAGATTCTGCAATTCCCAAGCTCTCGTCGTCGCAGGCATTGGTATACCGAGACCTGTAAGAGCGTTGGTAACCTGCTGTGTGGAGTCGAGGTTGATCTCCGAACGGCCGAAAAGTGACGCTTGAGCGACACCGGAGGAGAGCATATCTTGAAGCTCATTCGG
>JAJAYN010000376.1 GCA_026786225.1 Burkholderiales bacterium
GAGTACTCGTGGAGTACGCCGGCGATCTTCACTTCGGTGGGCGCGTAGCCAGGCATCGAAGAGAGCAAGATGCGACGAAGCGCGTTGCCGAGGGTGTGGCCATAGCCACGCTCGAACGGCTCCATCACCACTTTGGCGTGTGCTGGCGAAATGTTTTGGACGTCGATGATGCGCGGCTTCAGAAAAGTCGTGGCATTGCTTTGCATTGACGAGTGCCTCTATAAAAAGTGAAGACGCACCATGACGAGCATGGCGCGCCTGAAAAACGAATTACTTGGAATACAGTTCGACGACGAGTTGCTCGTTGATGTCGGCCGCAAATTCAGCGCGATCCGGCAGGGCTTTGAAGACGGCCGTGAATTTCTTCGCGTCCACTTCCACCCAGCTCGGGAATCCACTGGATTCGGCAAGCTTCAGGGAATCCTGCACGCGCAACTGCTTCTGCGCTTTTTCCTTGAGAGCAACGACGTCGTTAGGCTTCAACAAATACGACGGAATATTGACCGCCTTGCCGTTGACCTGCACTGCGCAGTGCGAAACCAGCTGCCGCGCTTCGGCACGGGTAGAGCCGAAGCCCATGCGGTAGACCGCGTTGTCGAGACGCGACTCAAGCAGTTGCAACAGATTTTCACCGGTTGCGCCCTTACGACGCGCAGCCTCGGCGAAGTATGTGCGGAACTGACGCTCAAGCACACCGTACATGCGACGAATCTTCTGCTTTTCGCGCAATTGCGTGCCGTATTCGGACACGCGGTTCTGCTTTGCACCGTGTTGTCCAGGGCGCGACTCAAGCTTGCACTTTGAGTCGAGCGGACGACGGGCGCTTTTCAGGAAAAGATCGGTGCCCTCACGACGGGAGAGCTTGCATTTAGGACCAAGATAACGAGCCACGTTTTATTCTCCTTGGCGATTACATGCGGCGACGCTTGGGTGGGCGGCAACCATTGTGTGGTACCGGCGTCACGTCAGCGATCGACAAAATTTTAATTCCCAGCGCGTTCAACGCACGGACGGCAGATTCGCGTCCCGGCCCCGGGCCTTTGATGCGTACCTCAAGGTTCTTGATACCACATTCCTGCGCAGCTTTGCCGGCAGACTCTGCAGCAACCTGTGCGGCAAAGGGTGTGGACTTGCGTGAGCCCTTGAAACCAGCGCCACCCGATGTCGCCCACGACAAGGCATTGCCTGAGCGGTCGGTGATGGTGATGATCGTGTTGTTGAACGACGCGTGAATGTGCGCGATGCCTTCCGACACATTCTTTTTTACTTTCTTGCGTACGCGTGTTGCAGCGGTTGGTTTTACCATGCTGATTCCTTCACTCTAAACTTTTATTTCGCCAAACGAATGGCTTTGCGCGGGCCCTTGCGGGTACGAGCATTGGTGCGTGTACGTTGACCCCGCACAGGCAGGCCTTTGCGATGACGCGTGCCGCGGTAGCAGCCCAGATCCATCAAACGCTTGATACTCATGGAGATCTCGCGACGAAGATCGCCTTCCACCGTGAACTTTGCGATTTGTTCGCGCAGTTTGTCCATGTCGCCATCAGTCAGATCTTTGACCTTCGCTGATCTGCTCACGCCTGCAGCCGTGCAGATTTTCTGCGCGCTGGTACGGCCAATACCGTAAATCGCAGTCAACGCGATTTCCGTGTGTTGATGATTGGGAATGTTTACGCCAGCAATACGTGCCATGTTATTTCTGCCTCTTAACCGTTAACCTTGGCGCTGCTTATGGCGCGGCTCGATACAAATCACGCGCAACACGCCCTTACGCCGCACCAGCTTGCAGTGACGACAGATTTTTTTTACCGATGCTTGAACTCGCATTATCGTTACTCCTTATATTTCCACTTGTTTCCGCTTACTTGGCGCGGAAGGTAATTCTTGCTTTCGTTAAATCGTAGGGCGTCAGTTCCACTGTCACTTTGTCTCCAGGAAGGATACGGATGTAGTGCATTCGCATCTTTCCAGAAATATGACCCAAAACGATATGGCCGTTTTCCAACTTCACCCGGAACATTGCATTGGGAAGCGTTTCAACAATTTCCCCCTGCATCTGGATCATCTCTTCTTTCGCCATTCACCCTCGTTAGCTGTACTTAGCGAACCGGAAAACCGGATCCCTTGAAATTGGCTTTTTTCAGCAGACTTTCATACTGGTGGGACATCATGTAGGCCTGCAACTGCGCCATAAAGTCCATGGTCGTCACGACAATAATCAGAAGAGACGTGCCGCCAAAATAAAACGGTACGTTGTATTGCATGTGCAAGAACTCGGGTAACAAGCAAACCAGCGTGATGTAAACCGCGCCAACCAAAGTCAAACGCATCAGAATCTTGTCTATGTATCGAGCGGTCTGCTCACCTGGACGGATGCCAGGAACAAAAGCACCGCTCTTCTTCAGGTTATCAGCCGTTTCCTTCGAGTTGAAAACCAGAGCCGTGTAAAAAAAGCAGAAAAAGACAATTGCCGCCGCATACAAAATTGTATATAACGGCTGCCCCGGTGCAAGCGCAGCACCGACATCTTTAAGCCACACCATGCTTTCACTTTGGCTGAACCAGCTCGCTGCTGTCGCCGGAAACAGAATGATGGACGACGCAAAGATGGGCGGGATCACACCAGACATATTCAATTTGAGTGGCAGATGGGAAGACTGTCCACCGTACAACTTGTTGCCAACCTGGCGTTTTGCGTAGTTAACCAGGATCTTGCGTTGGCCTCGCTCGACAAACACAACAAACATCGTGACTGCAACAACAAGCGCCACGATAAACAAAACTGCCGGTATAGACATGGCCCCGGTGCGAGCTAGTTCGAGCGTACCGCCAATCGCAGAAGGCAAGCCGGCCACGATGCCCGCAAAAATAATAAGCGAGATGCCGTTACCTACGCCGCGTTCGGTAATCTGTTCGCCCAACCACATCAGAAACATCGTGCCGGTCAGTAGCGTAATAACCGTTGTGAAGCGAAATGCCATGCCTGGATCAATCACCAGGCCCTGCTGGGATTCCAGCGCAATCGAAATGCCAACACCTTGGAACAGAGCCAATGCAACGGTTCCATAGCGCGTGTACTGCGTAATTTTGCGACGACCGGCCTCGCCCTCTTTCTTCAGCGCTTCCAATGGTGCGTACACCACGGTCAGCAATTGCATGATGATTGATGAAGAGATGTAGGGCATGATGCCAAGCGCGAACACTGAGAAACGCGACAATGCACCGCCGGAGAACATGTTGAACATGCCCAAAATACCGCCGGACTGCTGCTCAAACAGTTTTGCAAGCGTAGCGGGGTCAATTCCCGGCACCGGCACATGTGTGCCAATGCGGAAAACAATAAGCGCCAACACCAGAAACACCAAACGGCGTTTCAGGTCGCTCATCTTGCCGACTGCTGCTAAAGGGTTTGAAGCCAACGTTTGTTCCTGTCTACTTTACAACTTATGCTTTTGGCGAAACTTCGATGGAGCCACCAGCGGCCTCTATCGCGAGCTTTGCACCTTTGGTAACACCGATTCCGACCAGCGTGACCTTCTTTTCAATCTTGCCCGACAGAAATACCTTGGCACCCAACGCTTTGTGTGACACCACACCAGCTTGTTGCAACGCCGCCAAATCAATGGTGTCCACTGGCATCGCCGCGATTTCTGACAGGCGCACCTGAACGATGTCGTCACGAGTCAGCGAAATGAAGCCCCGCTTGGGGAGGCGACGCTGAAGCGGCATTTGGCCGCCTTCAAATCCCACTTTGTGAAAACCACCCGAACGCGACTTTTGGCCTTTATGACCACGACCAGCCGTTTTACCCAGGCCAGAGCCGATGCCGCGACCAACGCGACGGCGATTCTTGGTGGAGCCTTCTGCGGGCTTGATGTTATTGAGTTCCATTGTGTTCTCGCTAATTTTCTTGGTATTACGCGACAGCCTGGCTTATGCTTCAGCTTCGACGCGGAGCAAATAACTTACTTTATTGATCATGCCGCGATTCGATGGCGTATCAATAACAGTGACGGTTTGATGAGGCTTTTTCAAGCCCAGCCCGTGAACGCACGCTTTGTGCGCTTTCAGGCGACCGATGATGCTCTTTGTGAGCGTCACAGTGACAGTCTTTTGGGTATTCATGCTCTGCCTCTATATTCTTTACGCAAAAATTTCTTCAACAGTCTTGCCACGTTTGGCAGCAACTTCGGAGGGACGGCTGATTTGGGACAAAGCATCCAGCGTCGCACGTACCACGTTGTATGGATTGGTCGAACCGTGACACTTCGCTGAATGTTGGTAATTCCCATCACCTCAAACACGGCGCGCATCGCACCGCCAGCCTTGATACCGGCACCTTCCGGCGCAGGCTGCATGAAAACCATGGTTCCGCCATGCTTGCCCATCACCTCGTGATGCAACGTACCGTTTTTAAGCGAAACTTTAACGAGTCTGCGGCGGGCCATTTCCATTGCCTTTTGCACCGCGACAGGCACTTCGCGAGACTTGCCCTTGCCCATGCCGATGGAGCCATCGCCATCGCCAACCACGGTTAGTGCGGCGAATGCCAAGATCCGGCCACCCTTAACCACTTTGGTGACGCGATTCACCGAGATCATTTTCTCGCGGAGGCCATCACCCTTGTCTTCATGCTGATCGTTTCTTGCCATTTGTCGAATCCTTGATTAAAACGTGAGGCCGGCTTCACGCGCGGCATCAGCCAAACCCTTGAAACGGCCTTGATAAGCAAAACCGGAACGGTCAAACGCGACGGCGGTAACGCCAGCGGCTTTTGCGCGCTCAGCAATACGCTTGCCGACGACACCCGCCGCTTCTTTGCTGGCGCCGTTTTTGACTTGACCGCGCACTTCTTTTTCCACCGTTGACGCAGCAGCCAGCACTTTCGCTCCTGACGCGTCGATGATCTGCGCGTAAATATGCGTATTTGTCCGATGCACGGTCATGCGAACTGCTTTGAGACGGGCGATCGTGCCACGGGTTTTCGCGGCACGGCGCAGACGGGATATTTTTTTGTCGATCATGATGGCCTCGCTTACTTCTTCTTGGTCTCTTTGAGGGTGATCTTCTCGTCAGAGTAACGTACGCCTTTGCCTTTGTAGGGCTCAGGAGGACGATAGCTGCGGACGATGGCGGCGACCTGGCCGACCTTCTGCTTGTCGATACCCTTGATCAAAATTTCGGTCGGAACTGGCGTCTCACATTTGACACCTTCGGGCATGGCATGCACGACCGGGTGAGAAAAACCCAGGGTGAGATTCAAATTTGCGCCTGCGGCCGCGGCTTTGTAACCTACGCCGACCAGCAACAGTTTCTTCTCGAACCCTTTTTCAACGCCGATGACCATATTGGCGATCAGCGCACGCATGGTGCCAGACATTGCGTTGGACTGCTGTGAGCTGCTAGCCGCTTCGAGAACGATTTTGTTGCCATCTTGCTTGATGACAACATCACTGGAAGCCGCTTGCTTCAAGGTTCCGAGGGGCCCCTTGACGGTAATCTCGTTGGCAGCGAACGTCACTTCGACCTTTGCTGGCAGGGTAATTGGGAGTTTGCCTACACGTGACATGTCGGCCTCCTTAGACCACGATGCAGAGCACTTCACCACCGACACCGGTAGCGCGCGCTTTGCGATCAGTCATCACACCTTGGGAAGTAGACACAATGGCCACACCCAACCCGTTCATGACGGGTTTAATATCTTCGCGGCCGCGGTAGACGCGAAGACCAGGGCGCGAAATGCGCTCGATCTTCTCGATAACCGGCTTGCCAGCGTAGTACTTTAGGCTCACGTTTAATTCGTTTTTACCTTCGATGGTGCGAATGGCGAAGTCTTCAATATAACCTTCGTCCTTCAACACTTTGGCGATCGCCGTCTTCACTTTCGAAGAAGGCATCGTCACATCAACTTTTTCCGACTGCTGCGCATTGCGAATGCGAGTCAGCATATCGGCGATTGGATCACTCATGCTCATAATATGTCTCCGTTTGCGTGAGGATTACCAGCTTGCCTTCACCATGCCCGGCACTTCGCCGCGCATAGCGATTTCACGCAATTTGTTACGTCCCAAACCAAACTTGCTGTACACACCACGCGGACGCCCCGTAATCGCACAGCGGTTACGCAGGCGGGTCGGATTAGCGTTGCGGGGCAGGGCCTGCAATTTCAGACGTGCTTGAAAGCGCTCTTCTTCCGAATAGCTTTGATCGTTGATAATTTTGACGAGTCCAGCGCGCTTACCGGCAAATTTCTTTACCAGCTTTTCGCGCTTTTCCTGACGATTGATAACAGACAATTTTGCCATGGCGTGCCCTTAGCCTCGGAACGGGAATTTGAATGCAGCCAGTAGTGCTTTGGCCTCCGCATCCGTCTTCGCAGTAGTGGTAATCGAGATATTCATGCCGCGCAATGCGTCGATCTTGTCGTACTCGATTTCCGGGAAAATGATTTGTTCTTTCACGCCCATGTTGTAGTTGCCACGACCATCGAAAGAACGACTCGAAATGCCACGGAAGTCGCGCACGCGAGGCAACGCCACAGTGATAAGACGGTCCAGAAATTCATACATCTTGGTTGAGCGCAACGTAACCATGCAACCAATCGGATAACCATCGCGAATCTTGAAGCCCGCGATTGATTTCTTCGACAACGTGACAACTGGCTTCTGACCAGCGATTTTTTGCATGTCGCCTACGGCGTGATCCATGATCTTCTTGTCTGCAACGGCCTCACCGACACCCATGTTCAGGGTGATCTTGGAGATGCGTGGCACCTGCATCATGGACGTGTAACCGAACTGCTGCATAAGAGCAGGGGCTACAGTGTCTTTGTAATGTGTGTGTAATCGAACCATTTTTCCCTCGCCTTACGCGTCGATGACTTCACCGTTGGAGCGGAACACGCGAACTTTGCGCTTGTCCTCCAAGGTCTTGTAGCCAACACGATCCGCTTTGCTGGTGGCTGGATTAAAAATGGCAATATTCGAAAGATCCATCGACATTTCTTTTTCCACGATGCCGCCAGTGGTATTTTTCATCGGGTTGGGCTTGGTATGTTTCTTTACGCGATTTACACCCTCAACCACCGCACGGGAAAAGTCCGGCAACACCTTTAGTACGGTGCCGCGCTTGCCTTTGTCCCTGCCGGTGAGGACGACCACCTGGTCGCCTTTACGAATCTTGCTCATCATTCGGCTCCTTACAATACTTCGGGTGCCAGCGACACGATCTTCATAAAGCGCTCATTACGCAATTCACGCGTAACCGGCCCAAAGATGCGGGTGCCAATTGGCTCCAGCTTCGCGTTCAAGAGTACGGCCGCATTGCCGTCAAACTTGATTAGCGAGCCATCGTTGCGACGAACGCCTTTGGCGGTACGTA
>JAJAYN010000377.1 GCA_026786225.1 Burkholderiales bacterium
GGCGAGACGGCCGAGATGCCTTCGATGTACCCCGCTGGCGAATATGATCTTGCGGGATTCGCGGTCGGGCTGATTGAGAAGGAAAATATCATTAATGGGCGCAACATTCGATCAGGTGATGTAGTGCTCGGACTTGCCTCAAGTGGCGCTCACTCAAACGGTTATTCACTTATTCGCAAAATCATTGAACGGTGCGGTGTCGATCTCCACGCCGCCAAAAACAAGCAACTGGCACTTGATTTGTTGGCACCTACACGCATTTATGTAAAGCCCCTGCTCGCCTTGATGACCGCGCATCCTTTGATCGTAAAAGGCATGGCGCATATTACGGGCGGGGGCTTGACCGAGAATATCCCGCGCGTATTACCCGATGCGGTGACGGCGGTGGTCGACACGACATCTTGGGTAGCGCCGCCCGTATTTGCGTGGCTTCAAAGCCAGGGGAAAGTTGACGTTGCCGAAATGGCGCGTACCTTTAACTGCGGCATTGGCATGGTCGTCATGGTAGCGAAAGAGCATGCCGACGTCGCAAAGGCGCATTTGGAAGCTTCCGGCGAGACCGTCTACTGCATAGGCGAGATAAGAACGCGGGTGGCGGGCGAAGCACACACTCTTGTGCGCTGACCTTATGCATACTCTAGCACTGGCGCGGCTTTGGGGGCAAAAATGGCCGGTAAGCCTCGCCAGTGCTAGAGTTTTAACTATTTTTCATCCAAGTGCCTTCCCACAATGAAATCGATCGTGATCCTGATTTCTGGTCGCGGTTCAAACATGGAGGCAATCCTCGACGCGGGCCTGCCGCTGGATATTAAGGCTGTCATTAGTAATCGTCCGGATGCGGTTGGTCTTGAGACGGCCAGGCGGCGCGGTATAGCGACTTGCGTTGTAGCTCACACTGCGCACGCATCGCGCGAATCATTTGACGGAGCGCTCGCCGCGGCAATTGACGAGCTTTCACCCGATTACATTGTGTTGGCAGGCTTCATGCGGGTGCTCACTGGAGGATTTTTAGCACGTTATCCTCAACGCGTCCTTAATATACATCCTTCGCTTCTACCCGCATTCGCCGGCTTGCACACACATCGCCAAGCACTGGCTTCGGGTGCAAAAATTCACGGTGCAACTGTCCATTTTGTTACATCCAAGCTGGACCACGGCCCGATCATCGTTCAAGCCGCAGTGCCGGTGCTGCGGAACGATGATGAGGCAACGCTAGCCCGTCGTGTCCTCGCCGCTGAACATCGCATTTATCCACAGGCGCTGCGGTGGCTCGCCGAGGGACGAATTGGGCTTGATGCGAACGATGTCGTCGAGATTAGCGGTTTGATCGTTTCTCCTGGTATTGAAAATCAGGAATTGCTTGTGCCATGGGAATGAATCGATGATGCGATTGCTTGTTAAGTCACTTGCCGCAGGGTATGCGATGACGGCAGCGTGCTTTGCGCTAGACGCCCCCGCAACGATTGTGCCGTCCAACCAAGCTGCGCCTAAATCCATAACGGCTACATACAAGGTTTACAAGGCTGGCATCTGGATCGGCACTGTCGAAGAGCATTTCAGTCGGGATGGAGATACCTACAAGATTGTTTCCGACACCGAAACCGCTGGACCGCTGCGATTACTCCTGCGCGAAAAAGTTACGCTGAGCTCTGAAGGCTCCGTTGGTGTTGAAGGCCTCAAGCCGAGTACCTACGCGTTCACACGCCGCAACGAGCAAAAGCGAAATATCTTTGCGATATTTGATTGGCAAAGCCATCAAATCGTATCGCGCCACACAGGTGAGAGCGAAGTCTTCGATTTGCCGGAAGGTACACAAGACCGGATTTCGGCGATGTATCAATTCATGTTCAGTGTCCCGCGGACGCTCGATGTAAATGTATGGATGAGCCAAGGGAAGAAAGCCGAGCTCTATCATTACCGCAAGCAGGGAGAGCCTATGCTGACAATGAATGGGGAGCGCATACCGACGGTCTATTACGCGCGCGATGTGAAGGCGGGTGAATCCAAGGCACACTTGTGGCTGGCAACGACAAAATATCATCTGCCTGTTAAGATCATATTTGAAGACAAGAACGGCTCATCACTGGAGCAAGTGCTCGTCGGGCTGCAAATCGAGTAGTGCAATTTTGGGTGATCGCGAAGCGAACATGTTCGCCATGCTTGATGGCTTGAATTGACAACTGCGGAAGTCTGTCCAACCACGGTTTTGCCCATCGCCACTGGACTCACGCACCATTCATGGACGAAGACGAACCGAACCTCGAAAACTCGCCCTGCTACCCATGAAATAGCACATTGGACTGGAAATATCAGGGCCGAAACTGGTGGCCACTACGATCGGTTTTCGGTCCGATATCACTGTCTGCCACCCCAGGAAAAATTGCCCTAGTACGCTTTCCAGCGGAATTGATTGCGGCAACCATCGCCTCTGCGCCATAATGTCAGGTTAAAGCACCTTTGAACGCGCCATTTTGAGCGCCAAACTTTCCCGATGTCATTTACTCCTGCACAATTCAATACGCTTGTTGAAGCGCTGACAATCGTATTGCCCTTAAATTCGCCAGCCGACGTACAGCTGAAGCGATTCTTCAAGGAACACGCCAAGCTTGGTGTGCGTGATCGCGCAATCATTGCAGAGACTGTCTATGCAGTATTGCGCCATCGGCGGGCGATTGAAGCAATTGCGACAGACGGCGTACCGCGCAAGATGGCACTTCTCGCCCTCACGCGTTATCAGGGCATGAGTTCGCGCGAACTTACGAATGTCTTGAAAAAAGCTGAAGTTACCTGGCTTGCAGATAGCAAGTCGTTCGTTCCCAAGAAGACATCTCTGGGCATTGAAGCCGAACTGCCGGATTGGGTAGTTGCTCACTTGAAGCCAAGTATGAGCGACAAGGACATCCTGGCGCTGGGCCGCAGCATGATGAATCCTGCACCTCTTGATCTGCGTGTAAATACCGCAAAGGCTAAGCGCGACGCCGTAATGAAACTCTTGCAACGCGATGGCATCGTCTGTGCTGCCACACCTTTGTCGCCTATCGGCATCCGACTTGAGACCAAGGTTGCGCTGGCTAAACATCCGGCATTTCTCGAGGGTTTCATTGAGGTGCAAGACGAGGGCAGCCAACTTCTCGGTATGTTGATGGAGCCCAAGCGCAGCGAGATGGTGGTTGATTTTTGTGCGGGCGCCGGTGGTAAATCCCTCTTGCTCGCTGCGATGATGGGTTCCACAGCCCGCGTATACGCAATGGACGTCTCGGAAAAACGCCTCACGAACCTCAGCCCGAGACTTAAACGTTCGGGCCTCTCGAACGTGATGCCACAAAAAATTGACTCCGAGAACGATACCAAGATCAAACGCCTCGCGGGCAAAATTGATCGTGTATTGGTCGATGCGCCGTGCACCGGGCTAGGTACACTGCGCCGCAATCCGGACTTGAAATATCGCCAGAGCGAGCAGGCGCTCGCAGAACTGAATGTTAAGCAAGCCTCAATCCTTCAATCCGCTTCGCGCCTGGTCAAACTTGGTGGCAGACTCGTTTACGCAACCTGCAGCTTCCTCACGGAGGAAAACGAAACAATTGCTGAAGCGTTTCTTGCGAAGAACCCGCAGTTCAAACTCGTTGATGTCAACAAGATATTCGAGCGTCTCAAGGTACCCGTCAAGAACCAGGGTACCTATTTCCGATTGAGTCCTCAACAACACGCGACTGATGGTTTTTTCGCAGCCGTCATGGAACGAGTCAAATAGCGTCCTGACTGCTCGGTCGCTGGTCTTGGTCATCGTGCAAACTTTTTCACAGAACTTCATTACTCTGGCCAACCAACTCGGAACACCCCCTGGCTGGATTCAACTGGGTATCGTCGCAGCCGGTTTTGCCCTGGCGTGGTTTTCCGCGCGACTGATCCGCGCAAAGATTCCTGCCGATTTTGAACCGGTTGCCTTGCGA
>JAJAYN010000378.1 GCA_026786225.1 Burkholderiales bacterium
ATATGCGCGCGTAAATGATTATGGCTTTATCGAAACGCCATATCGCAAAGTCAGCAACTGCAAGCTCGCGAGCGAAATCGAATATCTGTCCGCTATTGAAGAGGGCAAATATGTGATCGCGCATGCCAACGACGAGACCGACAAGGCCGGTCGTTTCGTCGATGAGCTGGTTTCGTGCCGTAATAAAAACGAATTCATGTTGTCGGCCCCTGACAAGATCGAATACATCGATGTGGCGCCGGCGCAGATCGTGTCCGTTGCTGCTTCGTTGATCCCGTTCCTCGAGCACGATGACGCGAACCGCGCATTGATGGGGTCAAACATGCAGCGCCAGGCAGTTCCCTGTCTGCGCGCCGAGAAATCGCTGGTGGGTACGGGTATTGAACGTACCGTCGCAATGGACTCTGGCACGGCAGTGATGGCACGCCGTGGTGGCCGCGTTGATTTTGTCGACGCCGGTCGGGTGGTGGTTCGTGTCAACGACAACGAAACCCAACCGGGTGAAGCTGGCGTTGATATTTACAACCTCGTCAAGTATGTGCGCTCCAACCAAAACACCAACATCAACCATCGTCCACTGGTAAAGGTTGGCGATATCATCGCCAAGTCGGACGTGATTGCCGACGGCGCTTCTACCGACATGGGTGAATTGGCTCTCGGGCAGAACCTGCTGGTGGCCTTCATGCCGTGGAACGGTTACAACTTCGAAGATTCGATCCTGATCTCCGAACGCATCGTTGCGGAAGACCGCTATACCTCGATTCACATCGAGGAATTGTCGGTTGTGGCGCGTGATACCAAGCTGGGCCCGGAAGAAATTACCCGCGATATTTCCAATTTGTCCGAACGCATGCTGGGCCGTCTGGATGAATCCGGTATCGTCTTTATCGGCGCTGAAGTCGAAGCGGGTGACGTACTAGTCGGCAAGGTAACGCCAAAAGGCGAAACCCAGCTCACGCCTGAAGAAAAGCTGCTGCGTGCCATCTTCGGTGAAAAGGCGTCTGACGTGAAAGATACGTCACTGCGCGTTCAATCCGGCATTTCCGGCATCGTGATCGACGTGCAAGTGTTTACGCGTGAAGGCATCGTACGCGACAAGCGTGCGCAACAGATCGTTGATGACCAACTCATGGATTACAAGAAGGATTTGGCTGATCAGCTTCGCATCGTTGAGGACGACCTGTTCCAGCGTATCGAGAAGATGCTGATTGGCAAGATCGCCAAGGGCGGACCGAAGAAGATTGCCAAGGGCACGAAGATTGTCAAATCCTATCTTGAAGACCTACCACGTCACGACTGGTTTGATATTCGTCTGACAGATGACGATGATGCGCGTCAACTTGAGTCGCAGAAAGAAGCGCTCGATCTGACACGTAAAGAATTCGACAAGGCGTTTGACGAGAAGAAACGCAAGCTCACGCAAGGTGACGAATTGCCACCTGGCGTGCAGAAGATGGTGAAAGTCTATGTCGCTGTCAAACGTCGCTTGCAGCCGGGTGACAAGATGGCGGGCCGCCACGGTAATAAGGGTGTGATCTCGAAGATCGTGCCGGTGGAGGATATGCCGTTTATGGCTGACGGTACGCCGATGGACATCGTCCTGAACCCGTTGGGCGTACCTTCACGTATGAACGTCGGACAGATTCTGGAGACGCATTTGGGTTGGGCTGCGAAGGGCCTCGGTCTGAAAATTGGAGAGCTGGTTAAAGCCAACGATAACGTCGCCAAGCTGCGCAAATTCCTCGACAAGGTCTACAACACCAGTGGCAAGAAAGAAGATCTGAGTCAATTGTCTGATGTTGAGATTCTGTCGTTGTCGAAGAACCTGACGCGCGGCGTGCCATTTGCCACACCAGTTTTTGACGGCGCTGCCGAATCTGAAATTCGTATGATGCTGGATCTGGCCTACGACGAAGAAACGGCTAAACGCCTGAAGCTCAATCCAACAAAAACGCAGGCGACATTGCACGATGGTCGTAGCGGCGAGCCGTTTGAGCGCGACGTAACCATCGGCTACATGCATATCCTGAAACTTCATCACCTGGTGGACGACAAGATGCATGCGCGTTCGACCGGACCGTACTCACTGGTCACCCAGCAACCGCTGGGCGGCAAGGCGCAATTCGGTGGTCAGCGTTTCGGCGAGATGGAAGTCTGGGCGCTCGAGGCTTACGGTGCCGCTTACACACTGCAGGAAATGCTCACCGTCAAATCCGACGACACCTCGGGCCGTACCAAGGTTTACGAGAGCATCGTCAAGGGCGAGCACAAGATTGATGCGGGCATGCCCGAATCGTTCAACGTGCTTGTCAAAGAGATCCGTTCGCTGGCCATCGATATTGATCTGGAGCGCTTTTGAGGTGACGCAATAGTCGTCACTCATAACCGCCTTCCAATCAGACATCTGGAGAAAAAATGAAAGCTCTACTCGACTTATTCAAGCAAGTCACGCACGAAGAAGAATTCGACGCGATCAAGATCGGTCTGGCCGGCCCGGACAAGATTCGTTCGTGGTCGTACGGTGAAGTGAAGAAGCCTGAAACCATCAATTACCGGACATTCAAACCCGAGCGTGATGGTCTGTTTTGCGCCAAGATTTTCGGACCGATCAAAGACTACGAATGTCTGTGCGGCAAGTACAAGCGTTTGAAGCATCGCGGTGTTATTTGCGAAAAATGCGGCGTTGAAGTCACGCTGTCCAAAGTGCGCCGTGAACGCATGGGCCACATTGAGTTGGCCTCGCCTACCGCGCACATCTGTTCCTGAAATCCCTGCCAAGTCGACTCGGTATGGTGCTCGACATGACGCTGCGCGATATCGAGCGCGTGCTCTATTTCGAAGCATTCGTCGTGACGGACCCAGGCATGACACCGCTCAACAAATGCCAGCTGCTTACCGAAGATGATTATCTTGCCAAGGTAGAAGAGTACGGCGACGACTTCCACGCTGCGATGGGGGCCGAAGGCATTCGCGAATTATTGCGCAAGCTCGACCTGCCGCATGAAATGGAACAGTTACGCAAGGATTTCGGCAATACCGGGTCCGAAGCGAAGATCAAAAAGATTTCCAAGCGTCTGAAGGTCCTCGAAGCTTTCTCGAAATCCGGGATCAAGCCCGACTGGATGGTTCTGGAAGTGCTGCCAGTGTTGCCGCCGGATTTGCGTCCGCTGGTTCCGCTGGATGGCGGTCGTTTCGCCACCTCTGATCTGAACGATCTTTATCGTCGCGTAATTAACCGCAACAATCGGTTGAAGCGTTTGCTTGAATTGAAAGCACCGGAAATCATTGTGCGCAATGAAAAGCGCATGTTGCAGGAAGCGGTTGATTCACTGCTGGACAACGGTCGTCGCGGCAAAGCCATGACAGGCGCAAACAAGCGTGCTTTGAAATCCTTGGCTGACATGATCAAGGGCAAGTCAGGCCGTTTCCGTCAAAACTTGCTCGGCAAGCGCGTCGACTACTCCGGCCGCTCAGTAATTGTTGTTGGTCCAACATTGAAGCTGCATCAGTGCGGCCTGCCGAAGAAAATGGCGCTTGAGCTATTCAAGCCGTTCATTTTCCACAAGCTTGAAGTACTGGGTGCTGCTACGACCATCAAGGCCGCCAAGAAAATGGTGGAGGCTGAGGAGCCGTTGGTTTGGGATATTCTCGAGGATGTCATTCGCGAGCATCCGGTGATGCTCAATCGCGCGCCAACGCTGCATCGCCTTGGTATTCAGGCGTTCGAGCCGGTGCTGATTGAAGGCAAAGCTATCCAATTGCATCCGCTGGTCTGTGCGGCGTTCAACGCCGACTTTGACGGCGATCAAATGGCAGTACACGTACCGATCTCGCTGGAAGCACAAATGGAATGCCGCACCTTGATGCTGGCTTCCAACAACGTATTGTTCCCGGCGTCCGGTGAACCATCGATTGTGCCTTCGCAGGACATCGTGCTGGGTCTGTATTACATGACTCGCGAGCGCGTAGCGGCAAAAGGCGAAGGCTCCATGTTCGTCAACGTCGCTGAAGCGCAGCGTGCCTACGATTGCGGCGAAGTATCGCTGAACGCCAAGATCACGGTTCGCATCAAGGAAACCGACAAGGATGAGAAAGGCGAAATTATCTCGCGCGTCAAGCGTTACGAGACCACGGTTGGCCGTGCCATTCTGTCGGAAATTCTGCCGCAAGGATTGTCGTTCCCGTACATCAACAAAACGCTGAAAAAGAAAGAAATTTCCAAGCTCATCAACGCGGCATTCCGTCGCTGCGGTATTCGCGAAACGGTCATCTTCACCGATCAGCTGATGTATACGGGCTTCACCTACGCAACCCGTGCAGGCTTGTCGATTTCGATCGATGACATGTTGGTGCCACCGCAGAAAAAGGACATCATCAGCGCTGCGGAGCATGAGGTAAAGGAGATCGAAAACCAGTACACCTCGGGCTTGGTTACGCAGGGCGAGCGTTATAACAAGGTGGTCGATATCTGGGGTCGCGCTGGTGATCAAGTGGCCAAGGCCATGATGGAACAGCTCGGATCCGAACCCGTTACGACGCGCGACGGCAAGGTAACGACGCAAGAGTCTTTCAACGCCATTTATATGATGGCCGACTCAGGCGCTCGCGGCTCTGCGGCGCAGATTCGTCAACTCGCAGGCATGCGCGGCCTGATGGCCAAGCCGGACGGCTCGATTATCGAGACGCCGATTACGGCGAACTTCCGCGAAGGCCTGAATGTGTTGCAGTACTTCATCTCGACGCACGGTGCGCGTAAAGGTTTGGCTGATACGGCCCTGAAGACCGCCAACTCGGGCTACCTGACACGTCGTCTCGTCGATGTCACACAAGACTTGGTGGTCACTGAGGACGATTGCGGCACGACCAATGGTCTGGCGGTCAAGGCACTGGTTGAAGGTGGTGAAGTCGTTGAAGCGCTGCGTGAACGCATTCTCGGGCGTGTCACCGTTGCCGATGCTGTGCATCCCGACACCGGTGAAACCGTCATCCACCTCGGCGCACTGCTCGACGAAGATATGGTCGATGCAATCGATGCGGCCGGCATAGACGAAGTAAAAGTCCGTACGCCGCTCACTTGCGATACTCGCTTTGGTTTGTGCGCGAAATGTTACGGCCGCGATCTGGGCCGTGGTGTATTGGTGAACGTGGGGGAAGCGGTTGGCGTTATCGCTGCGCAGTCCATCGGTGAGCCGGGCACGCAGTTGACGATGCGTACATTCCACATCGGCGGTGCAGCGTCGCGAACGGCGGTAGCGTCGAGCGTGGAAGCGAAATCGAACGGCGTGGCGCGTCTGACGCCCTCAATGCGTTATGTGACCAACGCGCGTGGTGAACTGATCGTAATTGCGCGAAGTGGCGAAATTATCATCACGGAAGAAAATGGCCGTGAGCGTGAGCGTCACAAGGTGCCATACGGTGCCACGTTGGCGATCAAGGAGGGTGCCAAGATCAAAGCAGGTCAGAATTTGGCCAACTGGGATCCGCATACGCGCCCGATCGTCACCGAATACGCGGGTGAAGTCCGTTTCGAGAATATCGAAGAGGGCGTAACGGTTGCCAAGCAGATCGATGAAACCACTGGCCTCTCGAGCCTCGTTGTGATCGATCCAAAGCGGCGCGGCACGGCGGCAAGCAAGGGCCTGCGTCCAGCCGTGAAGTTGGTAGACACCAAAGGCAAGGATATCAAGCAGTCCAATTCCGAAACGCCAGTGAACATCACGTTCCAGATCGGCGCAATTATCACCGTCAAAAACGGGCAGCAAGTCGGTGTGGGCGAAATCATGGCGCGCATTCCGCAGGAGTCGTCAAAGACGCGCGATATCACTGGCGGTCTGCCACGTGTCGCTGAATTGTTCGAGGCCCGCTCACCGAAAGATGCTGGCTTATTGGCTGAAATCACGGGCACGGTTTCTTTCGGTAAAGACACCAAAGGTAAACAGCGTCTGGTGATCACTGACTTCGACGGCATTGCGCACGAGTACCTAATTCCAAAGGACAAGCACGTCACGGCGCATGATGGTCAAGTGGTGAACAAGGGTGAGACGATTGTGGACGGCCCAGCTGACCCGCATGACATTCTACGTTTGCAGGGTATGGAAGCGCTGGCTCGCTACATCACGGACGAGGTTCAGGATGTGTATCGCTTACAGGGCGTGAAGATCAACGACAAGCACATCGAAGTGATCGTGCGCCAGATGTTGCGGCGTGTGTCCATTGTAGATAATGGCGATACGCGCTTTATCCAGGGGGAGCAGGTCGAACGCGCCGACGTACTGGGTGAAAATGATCGGGTATTGAAAGAGGGTAAGAAGCCGGCGATCTACAACTACAATTTGCTCGGTATCACCAAGGCGTCGCTGTCGACTGACTCATTCATTTCCGCTGCCTCGTTCCAGGAAACCACGCGAGTGCTTACAGAAGCAGCGATCATGGGCAAGCGGGACGATTTGCGTGGCTTGAAAGAGAACGTGATTGTGGGTCGCTTGATTCCAGCGGGTACCGGTCTCGCGTTTCACCGTGCGCGCAAGAAGAGTTCTATGCGTGTGCAGCAATCGAGCGGAGTGACCTTTGGGTTTGACGAAGTCGAGGTATCGGTAACCGAGGAACAGGTTGCGTGATGTCTAATGTCATATGATGATATTGGCTCGACTGGTTGACAGTCGGGCCAATATTTTTGTATAATCGAAAGCTTTCCGCGATGCGCCTTTTGAGACTATGGGATTGTTCGCGCGGTTGAAGCTGAAGATATTGCACGAAAAGCAGCATAAATAACCTGTAAATGAACCCGAAGTTGCGGCAATGACGAGCACCTTCGAGCAGGAAACAATTTAGCCATAGTAAGAACAGAGCGGATATAACGATGCCTACCATTAATCAACTTCTGCGCAAACCGCGGACGAAAATCAAAGCCAAGAGCAAAGTGCCGGCGATGGAAAATTGCCCACAAAAGCGCGGCGTTTGCACCCGTGTGTATACGACGACACCGAAAAAGCCGAACTCAGCTTTGCGCAAGGTGTGTAAGGTTCGACTTACTAATGGCTTCGAAGTCATTTCCTATATCGGTGGCGAAGGCCACAACCTGCAAGAGCACTCTGTTGTGCTGATCCGTGGCGGTCGCGTAAAAGACTTGCCAGGCGTTCGCTATCACACCGTTCGCGGCTCACTGGATACGGCTGGCGTAAAAGACCGCAAGCAGTCGCGCTCCAAGTACGGCGCCAAGATGCCTAAAGCCGGCGCAGCAGCTAAAGCCAAGTAAGTTTGGGTAAGCGCTAGCCAACCATATTTTTGAATTAACAGGAAATAATCATGCCTCGTCGTCGCGAAGTCCCCAAGCGCGAAATCCTGCCGGATCCGAAGTTTAAAAGCACGGAAATCGCCAAGTTCGTCAATGTGCTAATGAAGGCCGGCAAAAAATCTGTTGCCGAGCAAATCATTTATCGCGCTTTGGATCAGATTCAAAAGAAGTCTGGCAAAGATGCTGTTGAAATTTTTATTGCGGCTATCAATGCGGTTCGTCCGATGGTCGAAGTTAAGTCCCGTCGTGTGGGCGGTGCCAATTATCAGGTTCCTGTCGAGGTTCGGCCGGTCCGTCGCACGGCGCTGTCGATGCGCTGGATTCGTGAGGCCGCGCGCAAGCGGGGTGAAAAATCAATGGGTGCCAGGCTCGCAGGTGAGTTGATGGATGCCGCTGAAGGTCGCGGGTCCGCGATCAAGAAGCGTGAAGAAGTGCACCGCATGGCTGAAGCCAACAAGGCCTTCGCCCACTACCGCTTCTAGTTTTTGAATTTTGCTCCGCAGCCCTCTTGAGGAAGCGGGGCTGTCGGGACAAACCCGGGAAGGGCATTACCGTGGCTCGCAAGACCCCCATTGAGCGTTATCGAAATATTGGCATCTCTGCGCACATTGACGCAGGTAAAACCACGACGACCGAACGTATCCTTTTCTACACTGGCGTCAATCACAAGATTGGCGAAGTGCACGATGGTGCGGCCACGATGGACTGGATGGAGCAGGAGCAAGAGCGCGGCATTACGATTACGTCTGCCGCAACGACCTGCTTCTGGAAGGGTATGGCCGGAACCTTTCAAGAGCATCGCATAAATATAATTGATACCCCGGGCCACGTCGATTTCACGATTGAAGTTGAACGCTCGATGCGCGTGCTCGATGGTGCGTGTATGGTTTATTGTGCCGTGGGTGGTGTGCAGCCGCAGTCTGAGACTGTGTGGCGTCAAGCGAACAAATACAAGGTGCCGCGCTTGGCATTTGTGAACAAGATGGATCGTACTGGTGCCAACTTCTTCAAAGTGCACGACCAGATGCGGGCGCGCCTGAAGGCGAACCCAATCCCGTTGCAAGTGCCGATCGGTGCCGAAGAAAATTTCAAGGGCTTGGTCGATCTGGTAAAGATGAAAGCCATCGTCTGGAGCGAAGAAGACAAGGGCGTCACCTTTACCTATGGTCCTATCCCGCCGGAAATGGAAGCCGTCTGCGCGGAATGGCACAGCAAAATGGTTGAGAGCGCTGCGGAAGCCAACGAAGAGTTGATGAACAAATATCTCGAAACGGGTGAGTTGTCCGAAGTCGAAATCAAGGCTGGTATTCGCGAGCGCACCATCAAGGGCGAGATCGTCCCGATGTTGTGCGGCTCAGCATTCAAGAACAAGGGCGTGCAAGCGATGCTTGACGCTGTCATCGAATATATGCCTGCGCCGACGGATATTCCGCCTGTAAAAGGCATGGATGAGAACGAAGAGCCGATTACCCGCAAAGCGGATGATGGTGAAAAGTTTGCCGCTTTGGCATTCAAGTTGATGACAGATCCATTCGTCGGTCAGTTGACTTTCGTGCGTGTTTATTCCGGCGTGTTGTCGAAAGGTGACACAGTTTACAACCCGGTGCGCGGCAAGAAGGATCGTATCGGTCGTATCGTGCAGATGCACGCGAACAATCGCGTCGAAATTGACGAGATTCGCGCCGGTGATATTGCTGCTTGCATCGGCATGAAGGACGTTACAACCGGCGAAACGCTGTGCGATCCAGATGCCATCGTCACGTTAGAGCGCATGATATTCCCTGAGCCGGTCATATCTC
>JAJAYN010000379.1 GCA_026786225.1 Burkholderiales bacterium
GAAGAAGCTTGCTGAAAAATATCTGCCGCACGACATCATCTATCGGCCAAAGCAGGGATTTGTCATGCCACTCACACAATGGCTGGAAGGCGGATTGAAGCCAAGAATGGAGCAGGCGCTGAGTGCCAATGGGCTGGGCAAGCGTGGCCTGTTCCGCGACGGTGCGCTGCAGCGTGTGCTTCGCGAGCATCGCGCGGGCCGCAGCAATCACGCGGGACGGCTTTGGGCGTTGACGGTTTTGGAATTGTGGTTTGCGAAGTACGCGCCGGATTTTACGTTATGAGTTGGTCAATGTCGCTTGGTCGCGAACCATAAACGGTAACATTGACAAGGATTGTGGCGGCATTTGATTGCACATAAGCAAATGCCTGTCATCTAACCTTGGCTTTCGTATGTTCATCAATGTTGGCAGCGACCGAGGCGGCGGACAGGACAGGACAGCACATCGTGCATCAATGTCGGCCCACTGGATGCGAATGCCGCGCCTGAGCAGTGGAATATTCGTGGCGGCACAAGTCAATGGCGTGGAAATTACTGTATCTCCAGCTTTTAGGTGAAGCAATTCAATCGCCAAGTCTATCGCTGAGGTACCCGAGTTCACCGTGACGACATGCTGAACGCCAAGCATCTCCGCCAATTCAGCTTCGAATCGATAAACTTCTTCACCTTCGCCAATCCAGCCGGATGAAAACACCCGATGAATTTCTGCAATGGCCTTGCGTGAGACAGCCGGCCTGAGCAACGGGATGTCACTGGAATTCAAGAAATCATCGTAAAAAACACCCTGCAATAATTCGATGGTTGTTAGCGGCGTGTAATGAAAAGCTTTGCTCATGGATGATTTTTTTCGATAGCGTCGATGATGCGGCTGATCGTGTCCATATTGCCAGCGATCAGATAGGCAGTCCGCTGCGTCGATGCGTCATATTGTTCATCCTGCGTTGCATTGATGGTGCCAAGGCTTTGGTCAACGAGACAGAGTTGATTCACGCCGTAATCAGGAAACGCCTGCGCAGTAAAATTATCAAGGCCAGTATCTGAAAGCGTCCAAGGCCCATAGAGCGCTAAGCCCCAGCCCAGGTCCGCCCTCATCCAGGCCATAGCGCGCTGTCGGTAATGCGAAGGGTGGTAGACCGTTTCCGCGCGTGGCTGGTATTCCTGCCACTCCCCAGTGCGTTCGTCTTCGCCGAACAAACGGCTCAATACGTCCGCCTTGAAGAACGCGAGCGGAATGAAAGGCACGATGGTGGGTTTGCCGCGTTGATCGCAAACCAGGTGACTGAACTCGAGCCCGCGCGTAGTGCGGAACCGATAGTCAAGCTGAACCAGCTCAGGAAACGGAAGGCCTGGCAATGGACCCAAGGCGTATGTTGTATGGATACAAAAATGTTGGTCAGGCTCGTTTTCCCAGAGGTGACCACCGTTCGGAGACATCTGTGGGTAAGCAGCAACCGTAATCGTGCACTCCTCCTTTGTGGGTTGAAGGCAAATCCGTGCTGGGACCTTTTCGTCGTTACCGGCTGATTGCAGATTCATCCAGTGCTCGTTCACGCCTGCGCATAGCGATTTCCCAGCCAAGCCCGTCGGAAAATATATGGAAGCCTGAATACCTCTGCCCAAGTCACTGGTATCGATTGTTTCGCTACCGAGTACTTTCAACGACGCGATGGAGTTACCTCGGTCTTGTGTTACGGCGAGGCTGATGACTGGGTTCGTTACGATTGCATCGGTCATTCAATGTCACCTGGTATGGGCCGTGGGGGTTTTCGCGTTGTGGGACTTGCAACTCATGGTCATGACATCATAGGGCACGAAACCAATTGGAGCGTTGCCTGTGCGCCCTAAACAATAACGCTATGCGCGAATGATCTGCGCAAATACACAAAACTGGTGAATTCATAACGTGAACCACGTTGACAATCGTTTGGTACACGGCGTTGGTCGTACGGTTGAATTTAGTGTGAAATTTGGCAAAACTCTAGTATTGGCGGGGTCTTCAGACACAAATGCCTCCAGAAGCCTCACCAATGATAGAGTTTTTAGATAATATCGAATGGCAAAACAGCCTCTAAACCGCGTGCTGTCATGCGGGATGGGTTAACATGCCGCATCAAATTTTATCTCGTCTGACTTCAATTTGAAAACCATTGCTGGCGCAAATGACGTGGCGCAAATAGCCGATATCCGTCGAGATCCGAATACCAATAACCCACCAGTACAGCTGCATGTCATCCATGATCTTGGTGGCGGCAGCGCGACGTGGTTAAGAGACTTCTGCCTCGCTGATACCAGCAGGAATAATCTGATCCTCAAATCATTCACGCAGAACAATGCGATGGGCTGCGGTATTGCTCTCTACGCACACGTGCTTGATGAAATGCCCGTCAGGATGTGGCATTTCTCCAATCAGATACAGGCGACGGTGGTAACGCATCCAGAGTATTCGCGCGCGCTCAACGAAGTGATTGAGCAGTATCGCGTTGACGCGTTGCTGGTGTCGTCCGTCATCGGTCATTCGA
>JAJAYN010000380.1 GCA_026786225.1 Burkholderiales bacterium
CCGCTATGGATACCGAGCCAGGAGAAATGCCTGCCGCGACAACGATCTCTTGGTCATCTACCCCGCAGAACACAAGACCACATTCCGAAGTGACGTCATCGTCCTGATACACCAATTTCTCAAGGGAGCCGACTGAAAATTGCTGGATGTCAACTCTCACGAAGCCGGTGACTTTATGGTGCGGGACGTCGGAAGAGTTATGAATTAACCGAATGTTAAGGCTACCAACTTCTTGCCAATCAACAACCATTGTGCATGCAGACGAAAACTCAAAAATGGAACAGTCATCAAATATGAGCCGAAAAATCCACGCAGCTCGAAGCGAGTGCTCCAATGGCATTTCATATGCAACGATGCTCAATCCCCGCAAACCTTCCCAGATGTTTTCGGGAACAATGCCTTCGCATTGAAACCGAATCACTTTCGATCCTACGTCTAACGCTTCAGGGGTAATGAAGGGTTTCATGAGGTTTAGTCCCGTTTGCTGGTATGTCGATACTCGCCCCACCAGTGCTATTGCGAGGGCGTCCAAAAACGCCATTGGTGCCAACAAGACTTCCAGGAGGGGCTTTGTCACCAAGTTCTTGTGGAATCAAAGGGGTCAGCGTCTGAGGTTTCCCCACGAATAATTCTTGTAAATCAAACAGGTGAAGCGTAGTCTTCACGTCAAAACGAGGTCTGCAATGGCCTGATCTTTTTCTTGTTAGCGACCAAGCAAACAAGGAGAACAAGCCATGCAGACCTCAGCAATAGTATCGCGATTGCTGCAATGTTTCGCACCGTTTATGCACGCGGCTCGCATTCGGGCATTGCACGATGTTGCCACTTCCGCCGTCTGTGGTAAATCGCTGACGCTGACCGCACTGGCGCTCGGCACCACACGCAATACCAACCTGCGACACCGCATCAAATGCGTGGATCGGCTGATCGCCAACCCGCACTTAGCAAAGGAGCGCGTTGAAGCCTATCGCGCACTGGCGCACGAGTGGCTCGGCGGCCTGCCGCAGTTGCTCATCGTCGTTGATTGGTCGCCGGTGACCGACGATATGGCGTGGCATCTATTGCGGGCCTCGGTCGTGGTAGACGGTCGTAGCATCACGCTCTTTGAAGAAGTGCATCCACGCAAACACCTGACCGCGTTCAAGGTTCACCAGACGTTCGTCAAGCGGCTTGCCGCGTTGGTGCCGCCGTGCCAACGCACACCGATTGTCATCACCGATGCAGGCTTTCGCACGACCTGGTTCCGGCTCATTGCCAAACAAGGCTGGCACTGGATTGGCCGCACCCGCAATCGCGACTTCGTCAGGCGGCAAGACGGCGAGTGGTTTGCGGCCAAGAAGCTGTACGCAAACGCCACCGCAAAAGCAAAGGATCTGGGCGAGTACGAAGCGGTGCGCAACCGACCATTGACCTGCCGGTTCGCGCTCATTAAAACCAAGCCGACTGGCAGGAAGCTGAAGTACCCAAGCGGCAAAGAGAAGCGTCACACACAAGCGAAGAAGTCTGCCGATTGCAATCGTGAGCCGTGGCTGCTGAGTTATTCGCCGAGTCTGGCATACCTCGGTGCGGTTGCCATTGTCAAACTCTATTCGCAGCGTATGCGCATTGAACAGCAGTTTCGCGACACCAAGAATGCCGCGCACGGCATGGGGCTCGCCTGTACGAAGAGCCGTGGGCAGCGACGGCTACAGGCGCTGTTGCTGGTCGCGCATCTTGCAGAGATGGCGAAGCGACTGATCGGTGAAGCGGCCGAGGCGCAGCAACTCGAGTTGCAACTGATGAGCAACAACATCAGGAACCGGAAGACAATTTCGGTGATGACGCTCGCCACGCGCGTGATCGAAAGGCCAGATTTACTGCGTGAAATCCATGACGCTTGGCCGTACATTTATGCCCTGCGACAACAGGCGGAAGCAGCGATGGGCAGTGCAGGTGTGCGGGTATGATTCGTGGGGAAACCTCAGACCCTGACCCCTTTGATTGTGCTAGCGTGTGAATCCTGCAAGCATTCTGAGGTTGGAAATCCATTGAGAATGTTATTGGGAAGACTGGAATCTAGAAGTGATTCCAGTCTTTTCCTTCGCGAATGACTAGCGGTATTAATTGCCCCATCAACTTTAATTGGGATTTACAGAATGAATTCATTTTCTTATCGAAAGGCGACATTGCTGGCTTTAGTTTGCGCAACGATTGGCGTGCTACTCTGGATTTGGCTTAGCCGTGAGAGTGCCCAGCAATCCGCATTGCGTGTGACTACAAGCGCCAGCGAGCGTGCCGCTGCCAGTGATAAATCATTTGATAAGAGCGGCCCCCTGGTGAGCGCGCTCCCTGACCTGAGTCCTGGAAGCTCGCAAAGCAGGACCGGCATCTGGCAGAGCCGACTCGGTGACAACACCATGGGCCTCTTCAACGAAAACGCAAGATCGATGATTCACTCAGGCAAGTTAGCAAAAATTGACTATGGCCTATTAATGCTTCGTAATTCGTGTATGTCGCTTTATATGTATGGCGGAGACGGGACCAAAGCGGTTATGGAGCGGGCGGTAATGGCCTCACTGCCCAAATTGGGAGCCGGCTTGGATGTGGGCTCCGCGACCGAAGAGATGCGGTTCGCCGGATTCCAGCGCTCGCTCGAACGATGCACAAAAATTACCGGGGCCCCTTTTACTGCGCAAGAGCGAGAGTCTGATCGGGCGCTGCTTTCAGTTGTACGGTACCAAGGCCTTCTAATGACGCTTCATGATGCAAAAGATTTCACTAATCCGGAAGCGAAAGCAGCGCTTTCCCAAGCCGTTTCTGAACCGATGTTTGGGGCATTGGCATCGGTGTTGCTCAACAAGGTGGATTACAGTGAACTGGCGAACGGTTACGGTAAAGAGCAGGTAATTCCGCTTTGGCAACTCGTCAATCCACTGGTCCTCTGCCGAATGGGAGATGATTGCGGCCCTGGGGGTATCGTGACGGAGCAGCTTTGTTGGTTGCACGGAATATGCGGTGACAACGTCGAAGAGGCCATTTGGGCGACCCTGCGTGGTAACGGACTAAACACGAGAGTGATGGAACAGTTTGTCTCGCGCGTGCACCAGGGACTTGTAAATCGCGATCCGTCGATATTCAAGAAATCGAAGTAAGGTCAACAACAGCGAAGCACGTCTTCAGTCGTCAAGCAGTTCATCGGCGCGGGCTGTTTCGTCCGCTGGCGACGGTGCCACAAACTGTGTAGCCTGGTTGAACCCCGGCATGCCTGAAGCCGGGGTAATACGGGCTTCGCCAATGTCGTTGCGGTAGAATCCGGATTACGCTGAATATTTTAGGGGACAGACCACGGTTGTTTTCGAAAATAAACCGTGGTCTGTCCCCAAT
Source organism: Burkholderiales bacterium (assembly GCA_026786225.1). Classification (GTDB taxonomy): domain Bacteria; phylum Pseudomonadota; class Gammaproteobacteria; order Burkholderiales; family Usitatibacteraceae; genus UKL13-2. The sequence continues at coordinate 3,364 of JAJAYN010000380.1, forward strand.
GCTGTTC
>JAJAYN010000381.1 GCA_026786225.1 Burkholderiales bacterium
CCGTGGTAGCGCTAATCAACGACAAGTTTGGCGAGGGCGAATAGCGATGTTGAATTGGCAAAACACCAGCACTGGCGGGCTTTTCGAAGCATTTTCCGTCTGCAAGCCGCGCCAGTGCTTGACTTTCGCTAGCCCAACATGAGCTTTACGCTGCACGGTCTGGGTGTCAGCGGTGGCATCGCGATTGGCCATGCCCACCTCCTCACGAATGCGTCACTCGAAGTTGACCACTACTCCATTCCTGAGGAATTCATCGGGCGTGAGGTAAAGCGTTTCGACAAAGCCGTGAAGCAGGTGCGCGCCGAGCTCGATGCGCTTGAGCGCGATTTGCAAACCACGCAGCGCGGCGACGCGACCAGCGACATGGCCGCCTTCGTGACGGTACATCGGATGATTCTCGACGATTCGACTTTTTCGGAAGTGCCCCGGGAGATCATCAAGCGCGAGGCCTGCAACGCCGAATGGGCGCTGAAACTTCAGTTGGACGAGTTGCTCGCGCATTTTGCCGAGGTACAGGACGAATATCTGCGCGAACGCAAAACCGATGTGCGGCAGGTGGCAGAGCGGGTGGTCGCAGCCCTTACCGGTCAGGGCGGCGTGGTGCCCGAGAAATTGCGCGCGCGCAATGAAGACACGATCCTGGTGGCGCGCGATCTTTCACCTGCGGACGTGATTTTGTTCAAGGATCACAAGGTCGCCGCGTTCGTGACCGACCTGGGCGGCCAGACTTCACACACCGCCATTCTTGCGCGCAGCATGGCGATCCCGGCCATCGTCGCCCTGCACACATCACGCGAACTGGTACGCGAGGACGAACTGATCATCATCGATGGCACCCAGGGCGTGCTGATCGTCGAACCGGACGAAACGGTACTGGCTGAATACCGGCTCAAGCAAAGCCAATGGAAGCTTGAACGGCAAAAACTGGCACGCATTAAAACAGCTTCAGCTGATACGCTCGATGGCACTCACGTGGAGCTGCACGCCAATATCGAGCTGCCCGGCGACCTCGACAGCGTGAAAGCATCGGGTGCTTCCGGCGTCGGTTTGTTCCGAAGTGAATTCCTGTTCATGAATCGCAAGGACTTGCCGGCGGAAGAAGAACAATTTGAGGCGTACAAGCACGTTGCCGAAGGCATGAAGGGCAAACCGGTTGTCATCCGCACGCTGGATATCGGCGCCGACAAATCGCTGGGCGGACCGGATCAGGGCCCGGCCCACTCGGCGCTGGGTCTGCGCGCCATTCGCTATTGTCTCGCCGAGCCGCAGATTTTCAATACCCAGCTGCGCGCCATATTGCGCGCGTCAAAATTTGGCGATATCCGCATCCTGATCCCGATGCTGGTCTCCGCCACCGAGATTACACAGACCTTTGCGGCCATCGCGCGCGCCAAGGAGCAGTTGAAGCAGGAAGGCAGGAAGTACAACGACAACATCCTGGTTGGCGGCATGATCGAAATTCCGGCAGCAGCCATTGCCCTGCCGATGTTCCTGAGGCACCTCGATTTCATCTCCATCGGCACCAACGACCTGATCCAGTACACGCTGGCCATTGATCGCACCGACGATACGGTCGCGCATCTCTACGACCCTTTGCACCCGGCGGTGTTGTCGCTGATTTCCAGCGTGATCCGCCAGGCAAACGATGCGGGCGTGCCGGTGACCGTATGCGGCGAAATGGCTGGCGACGTGCAACTGACCCGGCTGCTGCTGGGTTTCGGTCTGCGTGATTTTTCGATGCATCCGGCCAATTTGCTTCTGGTCAAGCAGCGGGTTTTGATGTCCAACCTGCCCGACATCCTGCCGATTGCCGGCCGGATTCTCAAGGCCGATGACCCGGAAAAGTTGCGCGCACTGGTCGCCAGAATGAACGTTTGATGTAAACCCGCCGTCAGACCGTTGTGCTGTTGTTCACTGCGCGCGTGCATCGATTCATCTACCCTGACCAATCAATTCAGGGGATCTCAAATGCTCAACGAAATTAAAGACGTTACCCAATATGAAACCGACAAACATCGCCGCTGGTTTCACGATGATTTTTTCGATCTCTATACCTGGGAAACGGCTGATGGCACGCTGCAGAGCTTTCAGCTTTGTTATGCCAAGCTCGGCAAGGAGCGCGCACTGCGCTGGTCACCCGAGGCCGGTTACTCGCACGAGGGTGTCGACGCACCGGAAGACAAACCGGGACGCAGCATGAGCGCGTTGTTTGTGGCCGATGGCGTATTCGACGCCGACAAAGTGGGCACCATTTTCGAAAATGCCGCGCTGGAAATGCCTGAAAAATTCAGAAGCTTCGTGCTTGATCGCATCCGCGCCTACGCGCAGCTGTAACGGCGCGACGCCTTGTCTTATCCCATCGAAAGTATCCCAACGCCATGACCAGATTTTTTGTCGCATTGTCGGCGGCCTTGCTGCTGGCCGGCTGCTCCGCCATGCCCTTCCTGTCCGGAGAAATCCGCGTGACGGCTGACGAACTCACGCAGAAAATAGCGCGTCGCTTTCCGCTGGAAAAAAGCGTCGCGGGTCTGCTCGATGTAACACTGGTGCGGCCACGGGTCGAACTGAACGCCGACCAGCAGCGCATCGCGACCAGCTTTGAGGTCAGCCTCAAACTGGCCCTCAGCGGTAAAAGCGTCGCTGGCACATTGAAGGTTTCCGGTCGTCCCGAATACGTTGCTGTGTCCCGGTCGTTGTTTCTGCGCGATGCGCGCGTCGAACAAATCCGCATCGACAATATGCCCGATGCGCTGTCGGCAGGATTGGCAAAGACCGCATCAAATTTCGCAAAGGATGCCGTCGAAGACAAGCCCCTGTATACGTTCAAGGCGGAAGATTTGACGCGATACGGCGTGCGTTATGAACCGGAACGGATTGAGGTCAGGACAGACGCGCTGGTGCTGAAGGTGAAGTGAACCCGCGCCATTGTTTGCGGCTGCCTATAATGGCAACCGCGTAACCGCGCAACCGCAAAACAACGCCAACCTAAACAGCCCCCGGAATCATTTTGGATCCAATACTGCTGCTCAAAGCTGCCATCCTTGGCGTGGTCGAGGGACTCACCGAATTCCTGCCCATCTCCTCGACCGGACATCTGGTGGTTGCCGGGCGGCTGCTCGGCTTCTCAGACCCCGGCGAAGTCTTCGCCGTGGTCATCCAGCTGGGCGCCATCCTGGCGGTGTGCGTCTACTTCCATGCCAAGCTGTGGCGACTGACCTGCGGCGTGCTGACGCTCGATCC
>JAJAYN010000382.1 GCA_026786225.1 Burkholderiales bacterium
GCAGCGCACCCCGCAGACCTTTTTGCCCACGCAATTTTGCCGTACGACGCATGGCCACTGGCACAACAACGTTGCACAACACCAGATCGAGAATGGTGTTTTTGACGCGAGTGTCGAATATGCTGCAGGCCGGCTGTGCTTCATCAAGCTGCTCAATGTAGAGCACACACTTGAGAGTGGAGCAAACCTGCTATCGCAATGCGTCACGCCGTTACTTGCGGATATCTGGAGACAGATCGAAGAGAATGCGCACAACGCAAGCGTTCCAGCGGTGCGGCAAGCTAGTACTCTATTGACCCCGGCAGAGCGCGAGGTGCATCGCTGGTTGCGCCAACGCAAAACGAATTGGGAGATCGGAAAAATCTTGGGCAAAAGCGAATTGACGGTTAAAACCCAGGTTCAGAAGATGCTCAAAAAGACCGGCTTGGAAAGCAGGCACGCGCTCGCGGCTTGCGATTTCTGATGTTTAGGCATACTCCGATCGGAGTATTGAGGTAAATGCAACGCATCGTTAGCTTGTGGTGTTCCAATGTTTGTCGCCAGCCGCGCCAATGCCATCACCACAAGAAGAACAATCCAAGCTTTTCCGAAGCGAAGTCTTCGAAGCGAAACGCGATACTTGGTTGGGACAGATCGTCCTAATTCGTCCGATCTCGTTTGCTTTTCTGACGATTGCGACGGTCGCGTTGGCATTGATAGTGCTGGCCTTTCTGTTCTGGGGCGAGTACACGCGTAAGGCCAAAGTCTCCGGCTACATTGTCCCCAGCCAGGGACTCATCAAGATAGTGCCGCAACAGACAGGGGTGATTGCTGAACTGCGCGCAAAGGAAGGCCAGTTTGTTCAGCGCGGTGAAATCCTTGCGCTGCTTAACTTAGAGCGTGCGACTGCAGCGGGTGGCGTACAGGCCGAGTTCAACAAGCAACTCACCGTCAGGCGTGATTCACTCATTAGCGACCGGCAAAAGATCGATACGCTATATGCGCAACAGACACGTGCGCTCGGTGAACGCATTGCCAGTCAGCGCACCGAGCTTGTTCAAGTCGAGAGTGGATACAGGCTACAGCAGGAACGCATCCGCATCACTGACCAGATGCTCGATAAGCAGCGTCGGCTGCATGCGGAAAAATTCATCTCTGACCTCGCGTTACAGCAAAAAGAGCAGGACCGGCTTAGCGAATTGGCCGCACTGGAAAATCTGAATCGCAGCCGCACTGGCATTCTGCGCGACATCGGCGCGCTCGTATCCGACCTCAAGACATTACCGGTTAAGCGGGAAAACGAACTCTCTGCCCTTGACCGTAACCTCGCCACGCTTGAGCAAGACCGGGTCGAAAATGAATCACGGCGGGAGATACAACTCATTGCGCCCCAGTCTGGAATTGTCACCGCCATTGCGGCAGATCCCGGCAAACTCGCCGTCGCCGGCCAACCGTTGCTCAACATCCTCCCGCAAGGCGCCGGCCTCCAGGCGGATGTGTATGTCCCCTCGCGCGCGGCGGGCTTCATCCGCGCAGGCTCCAAGGCGCTGCTGCAGTACCAGGCCTATCCGTACCAAAAATTCGGCAGCCACGAGGGAAAGATCACCAAGATTTCGCGCACCGCCGTCGCCGCCAACGAACTTCCGTTTCCGGCGCAACAAGGCGAGCTTTTTTACGTAGCGACGGTCGAACTCGCCAAACAAACCGTCACCGCCTACGGAAAAGAAGAGCGTCTGCAATCGGGCATGCTGGTCGATTGCAGCATCCTTCTTGATCGACGCACGCTATTTGAATGGGTCTTTGAGCCGCTCTATTCCATCTCCGGCCGGTGGGGCGCTTAATGCTGTTCGATGGACTTAACCTCGGCTTTAGCAAGAAGCTGCCAATCATCCTGCAAACCGAAGCCGCTGAATGCGGGCTGGCTTCGCTGGCGATGGTGGCGTGCTACCACGGCTTCGTTACCGATCTGGGAACGTTGCGCAGTCGCCATTCCATTTCACTGAAGGGCACCACACTCGCCGAGCTACTAAAGATTGCCACCGCGCTCAAATTCCAGACCCGCCCGTTGCGGCTGGAACTCGACGAACTGCGCGGCCTGAAAACGCCGTGCATTCTGCACTGGGACTTGAGCCATTTCGTGGTCTTGAAAGCCGCTACGCGTGACGGCATCGAAATTCACGATCCTGCACAAGGCACGCGAACGCTCAAGTATGCGGAGGCAAGCAAGCATTTCACGGGTGTCGCGTTAGAGCTCACACCAGACATACAGTTCGAGAAAAAAGAAGAAAAACAACAACTCAAGCTGCGCACGCTGTTTGGCAAGGTGACAGGGCTGAAAGGCTCGCTTGCCCAGGTCTTCTTGCTGGCCGCCGGATTGGAAGTGTTCGGCCTCGTTGCGCCATTTTTCTCGCAATGGATCATCGACGACGCTCTGGTTTCCGGCGATCAGGATTTGTTGACCATTCTGGCGATAGGCGTGCTGATGGTGGCGCTGATTCAGATGACGGTCGGCCTGATCCGCTCGTGGGTGGTGATGCACCTGAGCACGACGTTGAGCCTGGAGTGGTTCGCCAATGTCTTCGCGCACTTGTTGAAGCTGCCCGTGCCGTGGTTCGAAAAGAGGCACCTGGGCGATGTGGTTTCACGGTTTGGCAGCCTGGGCAGTATTCAAAGCGCCATGACTGGTGGGCTGATCGGCGCGGTGCTGGACGGCATCATGGCCTTAATTACTCTGGCGATGATGTTCGTGTATAGCCCAACTCTGTCGGCCATCGCGCTTACCGCCGTCGTGCTTTATGCCGCTATTCGCATCGCCCGCTACGGCGCATTGCGCGATGCCAGCGCAGAGCAGCTCGTGCGCCAGGCTAAGCAGCAGAGCCACTTCATGGAAAGCATTCGTGGCATCCAGGCGTTGAAGCTCTTCAACCGCGAAGAAGATCGTCGTCAACGCTATCTGAAGCTGGCAGTCGACACCACTAACAACGGTCTCTCAATCCAGAAACAAAACATGGCATTTGGCGCCGCAAATGGACTGCTCGTCGCTCTCGAAAACGCCGCCATTCTATTTCTGGGTGCCAAGCTGGTCATGGCCAATCAATTCTCGGTCGGCATGCTGATCGCCTTCATTTCGTACAAGGGCCAGTTCATTTCCCGCATCTCCGCGTTGATCGATACCGCCATTTCATTTCGGATGCTCAGCATTCAAGCCGAGCGCTTGGCGGATATCGTGCTGACAGCACCCGAGGAAGCCGGCCACGACCTCTACCTTTCCGAGGAGGCGATCGAGCCCAGCATCGAGATACGCAATGTGAGCTTCCGTTACTCGCCGGGGGAACCGTGGGTGCTGCGCAATGTGAACATGAAGATCGAGGCGGGTGAGTCGGTTGCCAGCGCTGGGCCTTCCGGTTGCGGCAAGACCACGTTGCTGAAAATCATGCTTGGGCAATTGCAACCGGAAGAAGGTGAGGTGCTGGTGGGCGGGCTGCCACTCAAACAACTGGGCCTCAAATATTATCGCGACCAGACCGGGGTAGTCATGCAGGACGATCAGTTGTTTGCCGGATCGCTTGCGGAGAACATCGCCTTCTTCGATCCGCAGACCAGCCAGAGCCGGGTTGAAGCAGCGGCCAAGCTGGCGGCAATACACGACGCCATTGTCAAGATGCCGATGGGGTACAACACGCTATCGGGAGACATGGCCACAGGGCTATCGGGCGGGGAGAAGCAAAGGTTAATTCTCGCGAGAGCGCTTTACAAGAAGCCCAAGATTCTGTTTCTGGACGAGGCGACCAGCCATCTAGACACAAAGGCGGAATTGACTGTAAGTCAGGCTATCAAGCGACTAAGCATTACGCGAATCACGATCGCTCACAGACCTCAAACACTGGAAATGGCAGATCGACTGGTGCTTTTGGGGGGCGGGAGGACAAGTGCCGACTTTCTCCGCCCGGAAATAGTACTGAGCAAATGTTGAAATGAGCCATTCAATATCGCGGTTCTTTTGCGAAGCTCTCGACATTGAAGGTCTGGACAATTGGTTCCTCGAACCCGAAAAATATCAGAGGCATTGAAAGGAATTCATCTTGCACCATTTGAAGCCGTCGGTGTGAGTTGCGTGCGGATCGGCGAGCCGCTTGACTCGCCGTTGTTCGGAGTATCTAAAATACGTTTACTAAGTTCCGTGGAACCAAAGTATGTAAGTGGCGGTGATATTGTTTTCGGCCCTGGCGGCAGTTGGAGCATTTCCGGCGGTGGCCAAATTAGCATCTATTCCCCAGGCAGCCCTCAGTTTGATGGCGGAGTACAATTAACAGGATTTACAGGTGATGGCTGGAGCGTTATCGAGTACGTAGATGGAACGAGTATGATTACGGACCCATCAGGTGGACAGCACAATTGGGACCCGGAAGCTGGAGGCGGCTGGATGTAACATGCGGCGCGATTGACAGTTGACTCTTTGGTTCCCCATTTTTGCTTGGCGGTTGTATCTGAAAAGTGAAGCTCATGCTATTCAAACAAATCAAATTAGTACTATTGTTAGTGATGGCGTACGTCGCAACGACAGATGCGACGGCAGCTACCGTGGACGAGTTCAAGAAAAATTTTTTCAACGGGCGAATTACGCCAGAGGCAGTTGAAAAATTCATCGCGGAACACCCGAGTGGAACAATTCAGAAGCTTGTGATTGGTTCCACAGGTGGCGACGCTTTTGCTGGGCTTCGTTTGGGAAACTGGGTGCGACAGAATGGTCTAGATGTTGAAGTCTACGTAATATGCCAGTCGGCATGTGCCAATTATGTATTTCCAGCAGGGAAAAAGAAGATTATCGGGGAAAGAGCACTGGTGCTTTGGCATGGGAGCATTGAACAAAAGTATGCGCGAGAGCTGCAATCCAAACATCACACTTTGCTAGTCAAACATTACCAAACGGCTGCGGCGGTTTCAACTGACGAGCGCAAATATCTTGACGACAATCAGGTAGCGGTCGAATCAGCGCTGCGGCTCCGCGAACAGCAAGGCCGGTTTTTTGATGCGATTCAGGTCAACGAATACATTACCCGCTTGGGGCAAGAGCCAGTGGATTTTGGCATCGACTCTTGGACCACAACAGTGATTGTCATGGAGAAATTTGGAATTCGCAATGTGGAGGCACCCGCGAATTATGGCTCGCGCGATTATTTAAGGCGCATATCGCTATCAAGCTTTCATTGTGGTGGTAAGTGTGTCACGTTTGAACTGGATGAGAGCGGCCAAGCGCGCCGTATTGAGTGAACGAAGGCTAACAGTCAGCGTCGCACAATTGCCTCGTAACATAAGGAGCAGATAGTCGTACAAGATTAATACTTTTGTGAATTGCAGGGTTTCGGATGTCAATCGAGGGATATAGCTTTCAATAGATCTCAAAATGACGTGCCCTTAGTCGCAATATTGCCGGCGGAGAGTTTTGTCAAGTTCGCCGCACATAGGACTAGTGCAGCGACAATGCTCTGGCAAAACCCTGATCTTCAAGGACTGTCTTTGGAAGATCATGCATTCTTCTCTCCACTTCCC
>JAJAYN010000383.1 GCA_026786225.1 Burkholderiales bacterium
GCTAACGCCCGACAGGCGTTGCCCGGCCGCCATGACCCGCGGAACCCCCCGCGGGCCGCCGGCTTCTAAATCGGCGCGGCCACCACTCGGTGTATCGATGTCCACTTCGCGATACGAGATGACCTTGGTGCGCAGGTAGGCCTTGGCCTGCGTGCAGTAGCCGCACCAGCTCGCGCTGAAGAGCGTCGTCGGTCCGGAATTATCCATTCGTTTCGCTTGCGCCAGACGATCCTGCATACCCTTCGCAAGTTCGGCCTGATACTTCAGCACCGAGTCAGGCAGTTTGCTAACCGGCGCATCGGCGAACTGGAGTGCAGTCGTCGATTTGCCATCTGCAGGCGGCCGATCGGTGTAGGTGACCCGCCCATCAGCACCGATGACTTTATAAAGTGTTTCCGCCTGCACCGCAGCAGAAACGATTGAGGCGAACAATGCAAACAGGCAAATACATTTTTTCATATTGGATTTTGCTGGTCGGCGATTGTTCGACTATATCGACAATTGAATCCCCGTTTTAGGCTTTATTTGACGGCCCTCAAGCGCCTGAAAGCGGGACGGGAATAAACTTGAGGGCGATCAAATTTAAGAGGAGCATTGCCATGAACGAAAATAACCGTCGCGACGCAATGAAAACCGGCGCAGTTGCCGCACTGGGTGTGCTGGCGGGCTGCGCCATACCCGAAGGCGCCAGTCGCAATATGAAAACCATTTTCACAATCGACCACGCGACCATTCCCGTGGTCGGCGGCAATGATCTGTTTCCGGTCCGGCGCATTTATTGCATCGGTCGCAATTACGCGGCGCACGCACGCGAAATGGGTTCGGACCCTACGCGCGAGCCGCCATTTTTCTTCCAGAAACCGACTGACGCGATTCAATTCGTTGCCCCAGACAGCGTGGCGGATCATCCCTACCCCACGCTCACCAAAAATTACCACTACGAAGTCGAACTGGTGGCGGCACTCCAGAAAGGTGGCCGCAGCATACCCATCGATAAGGCGCTCGATTGCGTGTACGGTTATGCGCTGGGGCTCGATATGACGCGGCGCGATTTGCAACGCGGCATGGGCGACCAGAAAAAACCGTGGGAAATCGGCAAGAGCTTTGATCGCTCGGCACCCATCGGCCCCTTGCATCCGGCCGGTCAGATTGGACACATCAAGGATGGCGTGATCTGGCTGAAAGTGAATGGCGTGATCAAGCAGACAGCCAACCTGAACCAGATGATCTGGAATGTGGCCGAACAAATCAGCCAGCTTTCAGAAGCCTTTGAACTGATGCCGGGCGATATCATTTACTCGGGTACGCCGGAAAATGTAGGGCCAGTGGTCAAGGGTGATGTGATCGAATGTCACATCGACAAATTGCCGAACCTGCGTTTGAAGATTACTTGATCTTATTGTTCAAGCGGTAAACGTCGTTGCGGCGCAATCACCCGTACGTCCGACTTGTCCGATTGCGCCAGATGTTTGCGCATCAGCCTGTAAACATCCGGGTCAAATTCGACCTCGTCGGCGTGTTTGGACGCGAACAGCGACCAGAGTTCGCCTTCGTCCCCTGCCGTGCCCAGATGACACCAGCGATCAACCAGATAGAGCCGCTCCCATCCGTGATCGGGATGCGTTTCCTTGATCGCGATCGGCCCTTTCCACGGCCACGCGGGAAAGCGGTGTTCGCTCAGCGCGTCGAGTAGCCGAAGATTGTGCTGCATCATGCTTTCAGCACCCACACACGCGCCGCGGCACCGATGTAATTGCCGGGCAAAACAGGCGCCTTCGGTCTGCTGTACACCCAGCGCTTTCCAGCAAAGCGCATAGTCGGCGGCGAGACGTTGCAATAGTGCCTTGGCGCGCGGCTTGGCCGGGAACGGGCCGTACATGCCGACTGTTTTGCCCGGATCGAATTCTGCGAAGGGCACCATTTCTGCGGGCAGCGAAAGATCGGTGAGGCGAATGAAGACGATCTGCCTGTTCTTGCGCAGGCGGTGATTTCTTAGCGGCAGTGCCGACTTCACCAATTGCGCCTCGCGCAATAGTGCGCCGAGTTCACCTGCCGTTTCCTCGACCGCAATGCGGGTAATTTCAGTCGAAAGGCGCTGATCGTTGGCACTGCGATAGTCGCTGGAAAAATGCGACCGCACGCGGTCGCGCAGATTCACGCTCTTGCCGACGTAGATTGGCAGCGCATTGACGCCGTAAAACAAATAGACGCCTGGTCCCTCGGGTAGATCATCGAGCACGCCGGGTGAAAGTTGCGGCGGCAGGCTCGGCATTTTCAGTAGTGCCTTGATCGCTGCGGTCACACTTTCAGCCGGATTGCCCCGGCACATTGCCGCCAGCGCGGCCCAGGTGATACGTGCGTCGCCCAGCGCGCGGTGACGGTCATGGGAGGTGAGCTGGTGACGCGAAATAAGCGCATCCAGGTTGTGCGAGGGATAATCGGGATAGAGCCTGCGCGACAGGCGTACGGTGCACAGTACGTCCGCGGTGAACGGAATTTCCAGCCGACGGAACGCATTCTTGACAAAGCCGTAGTCAAAGCGCGCGTTATGGGCGACAAACAGACAGCCTTCAAGGCGGGCGAGCACCTCTCTGGCCAGTTGTTCAAACGTCGGCGCGTTCGCCACCATTGCGTCGGTAATACCGGTAAGCGCCTGAATTTCAACCGGAATAGTGCACTCCGGGTTGACCAGGCTCTGCCATTCTTCGGTCACTTCGCCATTTTCGATCAACAGTATGCCTATCTCGGTGATGCGGTCGCTGGTCGCGGTCATACCGGTGGTTTCCAGGTCGACGATGGCAAGTTTTTTGGGTAATACGCTAAGCATGACTGGACTGTAACCTGGCTGCCATATTTGGATGATGTATCGGCGCTACAACACAACATCAAATAATGCCGCGTTGTGTTTGCCGCCGACTGCGATTTTTGTTAACTTTAATCCCTTATTTCGCCCCCCGCGCTCACTCACTTTCCTCAATCTGGAGTTCTACGATGAAAAAAAGCATTCTCGCGGTGGCCTGCTCGCCCCGCTTACTCGCGCATGGATTGACATTCGGCTTGACCATTGCGGCAGCGGGCGCCATGCCCAGTGCATTCGCGCAAGCCGCGCTCGCCGACACCAAGACTTCCGGTAAGGTTGAAGGCAAGATTGAAACAGTAACCGTCACGGCAGAGCGCCGTTCAGAAAATATCAACGACGTACCGAATTCGATTTCCACGCTGAGCGGCGAAAAACTCGACATCATCAATTCCAGCGGTCAGGACGTGCGCGCACTTTCTGGGCGGGTGCCGAGCCTGAACATAGAATCCTCATTTGGTCGTGCGTTCCCGCGCTTTTACCTGCGCGGCTACGGCAATACCGATTTTCGTCTCAATGCCTCGCAGCCGGTATCGCTCGTTTACGACGATGTAGTGCAGGAAAACCCGATACTCAAGGGCTTCCCGATGTTCGATATCGACCAGATCGAAGTCCTTCGAGGGCCGCAAGGCACGCTGTTCGGTCGCAATTCGCCCGCTGGCGTGGTCAAGTTTGATTCAGTGAAACCTAGACAACAGCAGGAAGCCTACCTGACCCTATCCGCCGCGACCTACCGGACGAGCCCCGGCGCCCGCGGCGGACACGGCCCGACGGCGGCGCCGGGCCGGGTCGGCCCCCCCCGCCCGCCCCGCGGCGCCGGGCCGGGGCCACACGGACGCCCCCCCCCGCCCGA
>JAJAYN010000384.1 GCA_026786225.1 Burkholderiales bacterium
AATTGAAACTCAAGCACTGGCGTGGCTCTCCGGGCGTTTTCGGCCGAAACGGCGCGCCAAATGGCGATCTACGCGGTAGCCGCAGGTATTTCGCAACAAACACGGCACCTAAAGCGCCACACCACCAAGGACGAATCGCAGGCACCAGCTAACACGCGAGGCGTTGCCACAACGATCTGCTGCTATGTGCGCCAACAGACAGTTGCAAATGGCAGCGTGGTGCAGACTGGCATCAAGGAAAAAATATGAACGACCACACACAAAAACTCCACGATACCGGCCAGCGTCTCTGGCTCGACAACATCACACGTGAAATGCTCAATAGCGGCACGCTTGCTGGTTACATCGCCGAATTGTCGATAACCGGGCTGACATCCAATCCCACCATCTTCGAGCGGGCGATCAGTGGCAGCACCGTCTATGACGACGCGATTCACCGTGCCGCTGCACTGGGCGAGTCGGACGAAGGCATTTTCTTCGAACTCGCACTTGCTGACCTCACGCGTGCGGCCGATCTGTTCCGTCCGATCTTCGAGGCCAGTGGTGGCGTGGATGGCTGGGTCTCGCTGGAAGTATCGCCACTGCTGGCCCACGACACGGCCGGCACGATTGCCGCTGCCGCGCAATTGCATGCGCGAGCCGCACGCCCTAATTTATTCATCAAGATTCCCGGTACGCCCGAAGGCATCGCCGCGATCGAGCAATCGATCTTTAACGGCATCCCCATCAACGTGACCCTGTTGTTTTCGCGCGAACACTATCTTGCGGCGGCAGGGGCGTATCAGCGCGGCATTTCGCGCCGCATCGATGCCGGGCTGGACCCCAACATCGCATCCGTCGCGTCGCTGTTCATCAGCCGCTGGGATGCCGCCGTGAAAGAAAAGACCGCCGCACAGTTTCACAATCGGCTGGGTATCGCCATCGCCATGCGGACCTATAAGGCGTATCGCGAACTTGTCACGTCTGCAGCTTGGCTGAAGCTCGCCGCAGCAGGCGCACGGCCACAGCGCCTGCTTTGGGCCAGCACCGGCAGCAAGGATCGCAGCGCATCCGATACGCTCTACATAGAGGCGCTCGCGGCAGCGGACACCATCAATACGCTACCGGAGAAGACGCTGCTCGCCTTTGCCGATCATGGCCATGTTGGTCTGACATTGCCTGCAAATGGCGGTTACGCCGATGAAGTGTTGGAGGAATTCCATCGCGAAGGCATCGATGACGACGCGCTCGCTGCGCAACTGCAGCACGAGGGTGTGGATGCATTTTCCAAATCGTGGCGCGAGTTAATGTCGCGAATCAACGGCAAGCGGCCTTGTTGATCCGGCACGATGATGTCTTTACTCATCGTTCCGCATTTCTCACCCTCTCCCTTGGGAGAGGGCCGGGGTGAGGGGAACCGGCTCAAAACTTCTACATGCCGGTTCAATAGTCGCCGGTGTCGTGCTGGCAATTAAGTGAACATGGCGGCAAATACCATCCTGACCGTTAACGGCGGTTCTTCGAGCATCAAGTTCGCCTTGTTCGACAACAGCGCATCCATACCTCTTCTACTGCGTGGGCAGATCGAACGCATCGGCGGCGCTGGGGCAGTGCTCACAGCCCAGGGCAGTAAGGAACGCGAAGACTTCACACAGCCGATAGCAGGGAAGGATTTTCCAACAGCGATAACCGGCTTTTTGGACTGGATCCGCTCGCAAGGTATTGAGCAAAGTCTGATTGCCGTGGGACATCGCATTGTTCACGGCGGATCTCATTACCATTTACCGCAGCGTGTGACGCCGCAACTGCTGCAGGAATTGCACCGGCTGGTTGCACTGGCGCCGGCGCATCTGCCATCGGAACTTCTGTTGCTGGAGACGTTGCAAGAGCGGATGCCGGCGGTGCCGCAAATCGCCTGCTTCGATACGGCCTTCCACCACGATATGCCGCGTGTGGCGCAACTGTTGCCAATCCCGAACCGAAATAATGCAGACCTGCGCCGCTACGGATTTCACGGTCTCTCGTATGCGTTTCTGCTGAGCGAGTTGCTTCGCACCGAAGGTACAGTAGCCGGTCACGGCCGCATCATCATGGCCCACCTTGGCAATGGCACCAGCCTGGCCGCCGTACGCGACGGGAAATCCATCGACACCAGCATGGGATTCACACCGGCTTCGGGCGTAATGATGGCAACGCGATCCGGGGATGTTGACCCTGGACTCGCGTACTATCTGGCGAGAACGGAAAAGATGTACGCCGCAAAATTCGAGGAATTGGTCACCACCCAATCCGGTCTGCTCGGTGTCTCCGGGACCAGCGGCGACATGCGCGATTTGTTGCAGCAAGAAGGCACAAACCCGCGTGCCGCAGAGGCGGTGACCTTGTATTGCTACCAGATCAAAAAATGCTTGGGGGCGTACACGGCGGCCCTGGGCGGCTTGGATACGCTGATTTTCTCCGGTGGCATCGGCGAAAACGCGGCGCCGGTGCGTGCGCGGATTTGCGAGGGTTTGACATTTCTGGGCATCGAGATCGACGCCGCGCGCAACAACGCGACCACCACGACGGCCACTGTGATTTCCACAGACACTTCCCGGGTCAAGGTCCATGTCATACCAACCTTTGAAGAAATCGTGATTGCCCGTGCGGTTGCCCACATTTCCAACCTGCCTACAGCCACAACCTGAGAACACCATGAGCCTTGATGAAGAATTGAATCTACTGCGCGACTTGCTATTGAAAAATATTGACGCCTATTGGCGCGCCGCAAACTACCTTTCGGTTGGGCAGATGTACCTGCGCGACAACCCGCTACTGAAAATGCCGCTCAAACTCGAGCATGTCAAACGCATGTTGCTCGGACACTGGGGCACCACGCCCGGTCAGAACTTTATCTACGCGCACTTGAACCGCGCGATCAACAAGTTTGATCTCGACATGATCTACATCTCGGGCCCGGGCCACGGCGGTCCAGCTGTGGTCGCCAATACCTATCTGGAAGGCACCTACAGCGAGATCTATCCGCACATTGGCCACAATGAAGCAGGCCTCAAGAAACTGTTCACACAATTCTCCTTCCCCGGCGGCATTCCCAGTCATGCTTCGCCGGAGTGTCCGGGCTCGATACACGAAGGCGGCGAACTCGGCTATTCGCTCAGTCATGCCTTTGGCGCGGTATTCGACAATCCGCATCTGATCGCCGCCTGCGTGGTGGGAGATGGCGAAGCGGAAACTGGGCCGCTGGCCACCGCATGGCATTCCAACAAATTTCTCGATGCGGCCACGGACGGTGCGGTGTTGCCGATCCTGCATTTGAACGGCTACAAGATTGCCAGCCCCACGGTGCTCGCGCGCATCACGCGCGAGGAGCTGGAGCAGTTGTTTCGAGGCTACGGCTGGACGCCGTACTTTGTCGAGGGCACCGATCCCGCCTTGATGCATGCGGCCATGATGACCACAGTTGATACCGTGGTCGAACAGATCAAACAAATCCAGCATCACGCTCGCGTCGACGACACCACCGCCGATACAACGCTGCGTCCGCGCTGGCCGATGATCATCCTCAATTCGCCAAAGGGCTGGACCGGACCCAAGTGGGTCGATGGCCGTCAGATCGAGGGCACGTTCCGTTCGCATCAGGTGCCACTCTCCGACCCGGCAGCGCATCCGGAGCATTTGACGATGCTTGAGGATTGGTTAAAGAGCTATCGCCCCGAGGAGTTGTTCGATGACAGTGGCTGCCTGAAACCGGAGCTGGCCGCACTTGCGCCCAAGGGTGCACGGCGCATGGGCGCAAATCCGCACGCCAATGGTGGAACGCTTTTGCGCCCACTCGTCATGCCCGATTTCCGCGCCTACGCGACCGACGTGCCCGTTCCCGGCGTGCGCGGCATTGGCGATACGCGGGTGCTGGGCCCGTTCCTGCGCGA
>JAJAYN010000385.1 GCA_026786225.1 Burkholderiales bacterium
AGCTGCGGCAGATAAGCTCGCTGCGGATGCTAAAGCCGCGGCCGATGCGAAAGCAGTCGCGGATGCTAAAGTCACATCCGACGCCAAAGGCAACAATCAGGGAACGACCGGCGGACCCCCCGCGGGCTCAGGCTCTACCGGAGCAGGCGGTACCGGCTCAGGTGGCGGTGGCAAGGGTAGCGGTAGCTAAACTTAGAAATACGGCGACTTAAGGTCGCCGTATTTGATTGCGCAGGTGCGCGCGCACTGCATTTATTGCGTCTAAAAATATTTTTTATCTCATTGACCACATGAGCATTCTGGAATAAAGTTTTGTTTCAGCACTAATTATTTTGTATGTTTGGGTTTCAACGCCAGCAGTCTGAAGTGTTAACCATAAAGTAATGTAAGTCTTGGTGGACATCGACATAAAAATATTTTGCGTACCCCGTACGAACACTTAGCGCTTCACAAGAATAATCAAATCGATTGAGCGGGAAAATAATATGGGAAAAAATCATCTCTCCGTAGTGATTTGTGCGCTTTTGACGTCAGCCGCATTCGGCGCAACTGCGCAAACTACTGCACCTGTCAAGCCAACCTACGAAATCCCCACCGGTGAAGCAAAAAAAGATAACGATGGGCCGCGTGGATGGCCTATCCGGGAAGGCGTTGCCCTATATCCTTCCATAGGTTTTTCTTTTGGCCGTGACGACAACCTTTTCCTGACCAACAGCAACCAGAAAAGCTCGACTATCTACGCTTTGTCGCCCGGCCTCAAATTACAGGCGCGAAGCAGCGCGACTATTTTTACGCTGGATGCCAATTTAAAATCAGCGCGATATGTGCAGAGCCGTGCGGATGATTACACCGATTACCGCATAGCCGGAACGGGTGAATTTGTGTTGTCCAGCCGCATGGGGCTGAGATTAGGCGCTGAATATAACAAGGGCCACGATCCGCGTGGATCCAATGACCGGGGTATCAGCGCTGAACCGGATCAGTTTCGCAATACCGGCATTGGCGGCCTGTTTGCATTCGGCGGAAATGACGCGCGCGGGCGATTCGAGGTAGAAGCCAGCTCCTTTGATAAACGCTATACGAATAATCGCGCAACCACTGCTGGCAGTGATCGGAATACGGATAGTTTTACCGGGCGTTTTTTTGCACGCATTGCTGAGAAAACGGCCTTTCTCGTTGAAGCCCGCGCAGATAAACTTGATTACAAATCGTCTGTCTCCCCGTTGGACAGCAATGAACGCTACTACCTCGCGGGTGTAACCTGGGACGCCACAGCGGCTACCAGCGGGACGGTCAAAGTCGGGCAAATCCGTAAAGATTTCGCCTCCAGCGCTACGCGGGACTCTTCCACTTCTGGCTGGGACGCTATTGTTCAGTGGGCGCCACTCAGATATTCGAAATTTATCTTTACGACATCGAAGAGCTTCGGGGAATCCACTGGCGTCGGTGACTTCTTGCTAACCAAACGCTACGGCGCCAGCTGGATGCACGAGTGGAACTCACGAATCTCCACTTCGGCCAATATTAGTCGTTCGAATGATGATTTCGTGAATGGTGGCCGCAGCGATTCAACCGACAGCATCGGGCTGAAACTAAATTACAAGGTGCAACGCTGGCTGACGCTCGGTGGCGAATTCAGCAACACAAACCGTGACTCGAGCAACTCGACTTTCAACTACAAGAAAAACCTCTATTCGTTCACCGTCGGCGCCACGCTCTGACACGCACTCCGCTATAATTTGGCACCGCAAGCCTCACTTGCGGTGCCATTTTTCAGGGTGTTTGATGCAACTGTATTTCAATCTTTGCGCGGCACCAGTAAAAGCAATGGTGCGCCTCCTAGTGTCTACCGTCGTCATTGGCATTATGTTTGCGGCACAAGTTGCGGCGCAAACTCGCAGCCAATCCCAAAGTCAGGTTCCTGTGCCGTCGGCGAATTCGTCAGAACTTTCGATTTATAAACTCGGTGTCGGTGACGTCATTTCCGTACAAGTCGTTGGCGAAGATGAATTGAAGCGTGAGAAGGTGCGGCTATCTGATGCCGGGACGCTGTCATTCCCGTATCTGGGTGAGCTGCGCGTGCGCGGCATGACGGTCGGTGCACTCGAGGAGTTGATTACCAAAGGGCTGAAGGGACGCTATCTGCTGAATCCGCAAGTGACCGTCACGATCCATGAGTATCGTAATTTTTTCGTAAATGGGCAGGTAGATAAACCTGGTGGCTATGCTTTTGTGCCAGGCTTAACCATTCGCAAGGCAATTTCGATGGCAGGTGGCTTCAAGGAGCGTGCGTCGAAAGAAAAGATTAATGTGATCCGGGAAGAGGACGTCAAGGGTATTTCCCAGCGGGTCGCCCTTGAGGCGCTGGTACAGCCTGGCGATATCATCACCGTCGAAGAAAGTTTTTTCTGATGAATGATCGCGCCTTAACGGACCATACACTAGGCGCGCGAGCGCCAATGGATCGTATTGTTCAATCGCCGTTGGGTTCGATGCAGCCCCATTTGGATCCGGAGCGTGAGACCCTCGATCTCGTCGAATACTGGCGGTCAATTACCAAACGTAAGTGGAGCATTTTCGGCCTCGTATTGCTGGTATGCCTCATCACGACATTGGTCGTGTATTCGATGCGCCCCACATATCGTTCGACGACAACTGTTTTGATCGAGCAGGGCAAGTCAAAAGTCGTTTCGATCGAAGAGGTGTACAACGCGATGGGCGGCAATCGCGAGTACTATCAGACGCAGGTCGAAATCCTGAAGTCGCGTGAGGTGGCTCGTAAAGTCGTGGAGCGCTTGAAGCTTACGACCCATCCCGATTTTGATCCTCGCCAGCAGGAGACGAGTGCGCGGGATTATTTATCGCCATCGTCATGGTTTTCAACAAAAGTTACGCCTACGGACGACAATATTCTGAAGTCCGTGACGAAACTCGTCAGCGACGATCTGCAGATCCAGCCAGTACGTAACAGCCAACTGGTCCAGATCAGTTTTTCGGCTTATGACAAAGAACTGTCGGCGAAGGTGCCCAATGCGCTTGCCGAAGTGTTTATCGAAAGTGACCTCGACGCGCGGGTGGCAATGACACAGAAAGCCGGCTCCTGGCTCACCGAGCGCATGAGTGAGTTGCGCATCAAGCTCGATGCTTCTGAAAAGTCATTGCAGGAATACCGCGAGCGCGAGCGCATCGTTGATGTGAAGGGGGTCGCGATGTCGGGCGCATCCAGAGCGCTAGAACAGGCTACCTCGGATCTCGTTTCAGTGCGGACCAAGCGTGCCGAGGCAGAAAGCTTGTTTAACCAGGTAAAAGCCGCCCGGCAGGGACGCGCGGGGGGGTATGAGTCCATTCCCGCAGTACTGCGCAACCCAACCGTGCAGAGTATGAAGGGGCAGGAAGCCGAGGCCGAACGCAAGCTCGCTGATGCTTCCAAACGCTATGGCCCGGAACACCCACGTATGGTGCAGGCAAATGCAGAGCTCGCGTCTTCACGCGAAAACGTCAAGCGCCAGATCGAGAGTGTGGTGTCCGGGGTAGAGAAGGAATACGACGTCGCGCGCTCCAATGAACAGGCGCTTGAAAGAGCGCTGGGCCAGAGTAAAGCGGAGATTCAAGGCATCAACCGCAAGGAATTTCGGCTTGGCGTGCTTGAGCGCGAAGCGCAGGGAAACAAGCAGCTCTACGATATGTTTGTGACACGATTCAAGGAGACGAATGTTGCGGGCGACCTGCAGTCGACCGTTGCCCGTGTGGTGGACCCAGCTAACATTCCGAACGTCGCGTACGCGCCCAAGAAGATGCAGATCATCAGCATCGCAGCTGCGGTCGCGTTGCTGATCGGCGTTATGCTTTCGCTGCTTCTGGATAGGATCAGCAATACAATCAATACCGCAGCCGAAGTCGAGTCCAGGCTCGGGATGCCAATGCTGGGATATCTGCAGAAAATGGCCGGCGTCGGCAAGAAATCCGCAAAATCAGAGTCGGCTTTTTTGACGGATGGGGAGTCACTATTTTCGGAATCTATTCGCACCATTCGTACCAGCGTGTTGATGAGTGCGTTGGATCATCCGAAGAAAGTGATCGTGGTCACGTCGACAGTACCTGCAGAGGGCAAAACGACGGTGTGCTTCAATCTGGCATGCGCGCTCGCACAGGTAAAGAAATCCGTGCTGCTGATTGACGCCGACTTGCGTCGGCCCAAAATTGCACGTCTTGTGGGCCGGGACAAGGGTGCGCCCGGCTTATCGAACTTGGTTTCAGGTGTCGCGGCCATCAGCGAGTGCATCATCAAGCACGAGCAAGCGGGATTCCATGTGCTCACCGCGGGCTTTGTTCCGCCGAACCCGCTGGAATTGCTTTCGTCGGCCAAATTTGCTGACGTGCTTGAGAAGTTGAAAGAGGCGTTTGACGTTATTCTTATCGACTCGCCGCCGCTTGGGTTGGTCAGTGATGCTCTGGTATTGACGCAAGTGGCAAACGAGGTCATCTACGTGGTGAAGGCAGATTCGACGCCGTATCAGTTGGCACGTGCCGGCTTTAGACGATTGACGATGGCGAATGCGCCGATTCTGGGCGTGGTGTTAAACCAGCTTGACCTCGAGCGCGCTGAAAAATACTACGGCGAGTACAGCGGATATGGGCGATATGGTGGTCAAAAAGGCTACACGTATGGATACGGCCAATCACCAAAAGACAAAACGGCCCAAGCCTGACTCGCGATTGCCATCTGCCTTTGTGCGTATCGGGGCGGTGGCGGCAGCCGGACTATTGTTATCGCTTTGCGCATTTTGTGCACGATGGGGGTTTGCGGATATTGTGGTGGTAAGAGCTTTGTCAACACAGGCCTTACTTCAAGCCACGGCGACGCAATCCGGAGCATCTGTCGATGCGAAAGAGGCCAGTGAGGTCGTTGCTTCACTGCTACGTGCGCAACGCATCGATCCCGGCAATCCGGCCACCGCGGAACATCTCGGCGGCGCATACACAATCGACGTTCAGAGCAGGCGCGAGGCCGGCCCAAAGAGCGCATTGACAAGGCAATGGCCGCAAGCGTTTGAACAGTATTCCCGGGCTGTCGTGTTGCGCCCCACGTCGCCGTACTCGTGGGCCAATCGCGCATGGACCAAGTATTACCTCGGCCAGATTGATCGTGACCTATATGTCGCGTTGCAAAATGCCATTAATCTGGGTCCGTGGGAACCCGAGGTTCAGTTCGTCGTCGTCGATCTCGGGTTTGCACTCTGGGAGGAAATGCCCGTTGACCTGCGTCCACAGGTGCTCGCGCTGGCACAGAATGGTGTGCGCCGCTATGGGGCACAAATTATCGCCATCGCCCAGAAGCGTGGCCACTTGGCAGACGTTTGCAAGTTTGAAAAATTAGCGTCATTGCCAGCTTGCAAGTCAGCCGGATAGTGCATTGGGCCGACAATTTCAGACCCGCGAATTTCCCTACGACCGATTTTTCTTCTGGTCGTGGGCAGTCATTCTGGTATGGGCACCTATTCCGCTTGGCAGTAATCGGCCATGGGCTTGGTCACTGCTGGAGCTTCTGACGTTCGGGCTCGCAGCGTGTTGGCTGATCTGTTTCGCAATGAACAAAGTGGTTGTGACGGAACCGTTTCGCCGCGCCAGATGGTTCCTCGCGTTGCTCGCACTTTGGCTGGCTTATCAGGCGCTTTTCATTTTGCCGATGCCGCAATCCTGGGTCGCGCTTCTATCGCCCCAGGCCGCTGCCGCGCATGAACTCGTTAGCGTCGGCTTTGAGCCAACTTCATGGATGATATTGTCGGTGGATCCCAATGCGGCCAAAGTCTCTTGGTTAAAAAGTCTGCTGTATGTCCTCAGCTTCGCGATGACCTTGCTGGTCGTCAATGGTCGCGATACCGCACGCCGACTGGGCTACGTACTTGTCATATTTGCTCTCGTGTTATCGGTGGTTGGACTGATGATGCATCTTACCGAGTACACGCATGTTTGGTTCGGCACGATGATCAATCACGCCGCCAGAGCCAGCGCCACCTATCCCAATCCCAATCATTTTGCCGGCTTTCTGGAGATGACCCTCGCGATCGGCATTGGCCTCTTGATTGCGGGCTTGCGAGATGCCAGAGCGCAAACATGGAAACAGTTTTTGAAGCATGCTCTCGAATGGATTTTCAGCCCGAAAATGCGCCTGCGGCTGATGCTGTGCGTCATCGTTATCGCGCTGGTGTCAACGCATTCGCGGATGGGTAATACAGCTTTTTTTGCCAGCATGATTGTCGTCGGACTGCTTGGCCTGGCGCTGTCGCGCCACGCCACGCGAGGCACCGTCATCTTGCTGGTGAGTCTGATTGCGATCGATGTCTTTATTGTCGGCTCATGGTTTGGCCTGGAAAAACTTGCCAACCGAATCGAGCAGACGGCGGTGCTGCATAGCGCAAATGAGTCGCCGGACTCGTTGGAGACTCGCGCAGAGCCAGCCAAGTACGGCATCGACTTGATCGCCGACTATCCACTATTCGGTGCCGGTCCCGGAAGCTGGTACGTGTCCTTCCCCAGATATCGCGGTGGAGATCTGTCGCATTTCTTTGACTACGCGCACAATGACTTCGTACAGTTTGTCGCTGAGAGCGGCTTGATTGGTGGAGTCATACTTTTTGCAATCGTCGCCTGGTCGCTGGTGGTCGCGCTCATCGCGCAATTTCAGCGTCGTGATCCGCTCATGCGAGGACTTTCGTTCGTATCCATCATGGGTGTCACCT
>JAJAYN010000386.1 GCA_026786225.1 Burkholderiales bacterium
GCCTGACTGCCTTCACCTTCAGCACCAGTAGCGCCAACACGATCTGCACCGTCGTTGGCAATCAACTCACCATCGTCGGCGTCGGCACCTGCGCGCTCACGGCGAGCCAGGCGGGTAACCCGAGCTTTTCGAGCGCATTCGCCAATGCGAATGTGGTCATCAACCAGGCAACCCAAACCGTGACCTTTGCGCCGACATCACCCGTGACCTTCGGTGTATCACCGGTCACGTTGACGGCGACGGCATCGAGTGGCCTGACCGCGTTTACATTCTCCACCAGCAGTGCCTCGAGCATCTGTACGGTATCAGGCAACCAATTGACACGCGTCGGTGCAGGCACCTGTTCGTTGACGGCCACCCAGCCAGGCAATGCCAACTATGCAAGCGCGTCGGCAAACGCCATTGTCACGATCAGCTTGCCAAGCCAGACCATCAGCTTCGCGCCTGCTACACCGGTTGTGCTCGGCGTCGCACCCATCACTCTGACGGCGACGTCAACGAGTGGACTGACATCGTTCACCTTCAGCACCAGCAGCGCCGCCAGCATCTGTACCGTTTCGGGTAATCAACTCACCATCGTCGGCGTGGGGTCTTGCATCGTCACGGCCACCCAGGCAGGTAATGCGAACTTTGCCAGCGCCGCATTGACGGCTTATGTCATCGTCAATAGCGTCAATCAGGCCAATAGGGCACGTGGCTTGGTGCCCATCATTGATTACCTTCAGGATTGACGACGTGGCGTCGTACGCTCTTTCATGACGCCCATCTAAGTGGAGTAAGGTCTTACAAACGCTGGACCACCTTTACCCACCGTTTCTGGCGAGCAGTCGCTTGCATCCGCTCGCCTGATAAAATGCCGGTCACCGCGACACCTCCCGGAAAACCGCATGCGTAATCTCGAACAGCAAATCACCCAATACGCGGCATATCATCGCGACCGCCGCAATATCGCCGCCCATTTTGTCGGCGTGCCGATGATCGTCTTCGCGGTGGTACTGGCCCTTGTGCCGTGGAGTATTTTTGGCGTCAACCTGGCGCTGATCGTACTTGCCATCGCGGTCGCGTATTACCTGTTTCTGGATATCGCGCTCGGAACAGCCATGCTGGGATTTCTGTTTTTCGGTTGCTACCTCGTTGCGGTCTATCTCAATGCGCGTGTCGATAGCGTTGGCGTGATCATGGGCATGGCGTTAGCAGTCTTCGTCGCGGGCTGGGTGATCCAGTTTGTCGGCCACAAATTCGAGGGCATGAAGCCGGCGTTTACGGACGACATCATGGGTCTCGTGATCGGGCCATTGTTCATTATGACGGAAGTGTTCTTCGCAGTAGGCCTGAAGCCGGGATTGAAAAAATATGTGGAGGCCCGGGTTGGCCCGTTGCTGGCCGCGCGCGATGGCGCCCCCATCGGCCCGCCGCCAGAGCCGTCGCCTGCCTCGCAGGCATGAGCAACACATTGGCACTCGCGCGCGAACTCATTTCGCGCCGCTCGATCACACCTGATGACGCCGGTTGCCAGCAAGTCATCATCGCGCGCTTGAAACCGCTGGGCTTTGTTTGCGAAGAGTTCGATTGCAATGGCGTGACCAATCTCTGGGCGCGCCGCGGCACGGCGAAACCGCTGCTTTGTTTTGCTGGCCACACCGATGTCGTGCCCACCGGCCCGCTCGATAAATGGCATACCGATCCCTTCTTGCCGACCGAGCGTGACGGCAAACTTTTTGGTCGCGGCGCGGCGGATATGAAAACTGGTGTTGCCGCGTTTGTGACGGCAGCCGAAGCGTTTGTCAAGGCGCACCCAGACCACACGGGTTCGGTTGCGCTACTTATCACCAGCGATGAAGAGGGCCAGGCAATCAACGGTACGGTGCGCGTCGTGGACTGGTTGAAATCACAAAACGAGCGCATCGATTACACCATCGTCGGCGAACCGTCTTCAACAGCGCAATTCGGTGACACCATCAGAAATGGTCGGCGCGGTTCACTTTCGGCACGGTTGATCGTGAAAGGCGTGCAGGGCCACATCGCATATCCGCATCTGGCTCAAAACCCGATTCACCTGTTTGCGCCGGCGCTCGCCGAGCTCAGCACCACGGTGTGGGACGAAGGCAATGCCTATTTTCCGGCCACCTCGTTTCAGGTATCCAATATCAACGGCGGTACCGGCGCATTCAACGTGATCCCGGGCACCATCGAGATCTATTTCAATTTCCGCTTTTGCACGGCCAGCACGGCGCTGGACCTGCAATCGCGCACCGAGGATATCCTGCGAAAGCATGGCCTCGCCTTCGATGTCAGCTGGACGCTGGGCGGAAAACCGTTCCTGACCCGGCGCGGCGACCTGGTGGACGCATTGAGCAAGTCCGTCGAAAAAGTCGTGGGGCTTACGCCGCAGCTTTCCACGTCGGGAGGCACATCCGATGGGCGATTTATCGCCGACATCTGCGATCAGATCGCTGAATTCGGTCCCATCAATGCCACCATTCACAAGATCGACGAGTGCGTGCAAATTGCCGACATGGATCGCTTGCACGATGTCTACTTTCATACCCTGCAAATCCTGTTGTCGTCCGACTAGGTAACCATGCCGACTTCCCGCAAAAACTGTTTCGACCTTGCACGACGCGAACTCGTTACCGTACGCGATCTGATCCGGTTCGCCGTCAGCGTATTCAACGACGAGAAATTATTTTTCGGCCATGGCTCGGCCGATGCATTCGATGAAGCCGCTTATCTGGTGTTGCACACACTGAAATTGTCGCCCGACAAACTCGAACCCTTTCTCGATGCCAGGCTCATCTCCATAGAGCGCGACGCGGTACTTGATGTCATCGAACGTCGCGTCAAAGAACGCGTCCCTGCCGCTTATCTCACCAACGAGGCGTGGCTGGGTGAATACAAGTTTTATGTCGACCAGCGCGTCATTGTGCCGAGGAGTTTTATCGCCGAATTGCTGCGTGAAGATCTCTCGCCGTGGGTGGTTGATCCCGAAGCGGTCGAGAGTGCGCTGGATCTATGCACCGGCTCGGGGTGCCTGGCCATCCTCGCGGCACTGACGTTTCCGCACGCCGTTGTCGATGCAGTCGATCTTTCATTAGACGCGCTGGACGTCGCGCGCCGCAATATTGCCGATTACGCTTTGACAGACCGCGTCGCGCCCATCCACTCAAACATGTTCGAGGCTCTGGCCGATCGCCGTTACGATCTGATCCTTTCCAATCCGCCGTATGTCACCGCGAAATCGATGTCCGCCCTGCCGCAGGAATATCTGCGCGAGCCGGAGATGGCGCTGGCGAGCGGTGTCGATGGGCTGGACCATGTGCGCACAATCTTGCGCGAGGCACCCAGGCACCTCAACGACGGTGGCTTGCTGGTGGTCGAGGTCGGCTTCAATCGCGAAGGTGTGGAGGCGGCATTTCCGGATTTGCCTCTCACCTGGGGCGAAACCAGTGCGGGCGACGGCGTGGTGTTTTTATTGAACCGCGAAGAATTGATGTCCGCAGCCTGAGCCGCAAGCGAAACGATTGACCAAGCAGAAATCCCATTTATGAACGACCTTTTAAATACTTCGACAACAATCCCGACCGCTTTATTTATAAGTGGCACCACTACTTTGATATTTACGAGCGGCACTTCAATGCCTATCGCAACCGCCCCATTCGCCTGCTTGAGTTCGGCGTCTACCAGGGCGGCTCGCTGCAGATGTGGAAGCATTACGTCGGCCCGCAGGCGCAAATCATTGGGGTGGACATCAATCCGGTCTGCGCGCAAATGGCCGAGCCGGGTATTGAAATTGTTATCGGCGACCAGGAGGATCGAAAACTGCATGCCGCCCTGCGGGACAACTATGGTGAGTTCGATATCGTCATCGACGATGGCGGCCA
>JAJAYN010000387.1 GCA_026786225.1 Burkholderiales bacterium
AAACGTCACGCCAACCGCACCATCTGCGCCGGTCGTGATGACGTCGGCTGCGAATACTTTCATACCAGGCACTGCGGCGATTTTTTCACTGCCTCGCTGAATCGTGGCCGACCCTTTGGCTACTTTGACGTGACCCACTTCATTTGCAAACGCGGTCAATGTAAAACAACCCGCACACACTACCAGCGCAAAATTTTTCCACATGTTTGCCTCCCCGGATTTGTTAAGATATTGTTCGGCTTTTGCTTATCTTATCCCTTCGCCAATTTGTCAGCAATGGACCCCCGCACCCAGACTGAAGCCATGTTTCCGGCCAGGCTCACGGCCTGGCGAGCGGCACGCGAATTCCTTGAGCGTTTTTGCACAAACGCGTCGCTGGCACGGGCGCCCGGACTGCGACTCAGCCTTGTCCTCGAAGAGCTCTTTACCAATACCGTGAACCACGGACACCGGGGCGACTGCGATTTTCTGATCTGGATTTCACTTAGTACCGGCGAAAATGAAATCGCCGTCACCTATCTCGACCAGGGTCCGCCCTTCAACCCACTGGCCATGGCCAAAGCGCAACTCGATGTGCCGCTGGAGGACCGGGAGATTGGCGGGCTCGGTGTGCATTTGACGACCGAGCTGACGACTGCCTCCGATTATGCTTACGTGTATGGCCGCAATCGACTGCGCCTGGTCCTGCCTTGCCCAGGCTGACAGCAAAAAGTGCAGAACGCCATTTGGCGCGGCACAACCGCCATTTTCCTGCCAGAGCCCGCTCCAGTGCTAGCGTTTCGTCAAATTTTGCGCCTCTGGCAGCGCAAATCCCTTAATTGATTCGCGCGTCAAATCCAGCGGCGTGTCGATGTCCGAAAAAATGCCAGCGTCATCGACGTGGACCTCGGTAACAAACTCGGCGTCTGTGCGGATTATGTCCCGTGCGCCTCTATCCCCCGTCAGCGCGATCAAGCGTTCGCGATAGCGCGCCGAAAAGCCAACCGGGTGGCCGCGCTTGCCGGCCATCACAGGAATTGCGATGCGGGCATCTTCGCGCAACGCTTTCGCGACTGCTGCGATGGTGTCGACGCCAATGAATGGCATATCACCCAGGGCAATCATCCAGCCGCGCAAATTGTATGTAGCGGCAACACCAGCGGAAATACTGGTACCCATTCCCTGATCGGCAGCGTCGTTAATGACGATCCTGCAGCCGCGGGCTTCCAATACGCTGATCAGCACCGGATCGCTGCGGGTCACCGCGACGACTTCACCAGTAAATCCTGCCCGCAGATTAGCGATCGACGCCTCAACCACCATGGCACCGCCGGGTAGGCGCGCGAGCAATTTTTGCGAGCCGAATCGCGATGCCGACCCCGCCGCAAGGAGGATGCAGGCGATCAAGCGTTATGCAACAGACGATTGCAACACGCGCGTCGGCAAGAGTACCCGTCCGTTGCGCGCCGCCACCAGTTCAGCGAGTATCGCGATGGCAATTTCAGGCGGGGTGCGGCTGCCGATGGCGAGGCCAACCGGTCCGTGCAGCTTTGCCACCTGCGCCGGGCTGACGTCAAACGCCAGCAAGCGCTTGCGGCGCTCGTCAGACGTTTTGCTCGAGCCCACCGCCCCGACGTAAAAGGCACTTGTCTTGAGCGCTTCCATGAGCGCCATATCATCGAGCTTGGGATCGTGCGAAACCGCCACGATCACCGTATGCGGATCGGGCTTGAACGCAACCACGGCGTCATCCGGCATGCCGTCCAGGAAAGTCGTTCCTGCCACACGCCACACACGGCGATACTCCTCGCGCGGATCGCAGACTGAAACCTGAAAATCCAGCGTCGCGGCAACTTCAGCGAGATAGCGCGCGATTTCGGACGCGCCGATGATGAGCAGTCGCCAGCGCGGCCCGTGTATGCATGTAAATGCCTGCGCAGTCCGACCCGTTGCGTCGCGCTCAGTGGCCGGATGGAATCGCCATGTGCCGGTGGCGAGATCGAGCGTGCGCACAAATACTTCACCTGCCGCAATTTTCGAAAATAATTCGCCCAGCCGCGCATCGTCCAGTGCCGACTCGATGACGACCTCCAGTTCGCCGCCACACGGCAAGCCAAACCGGCGCGCATCTTCGGAGGTGATGCCATAGCGCTCCAGTATCGGTGTCGCCCCGGAAAACGCATCGCGACGCGCCACCAGGTCGTCTTCGATGCAGCCGCCGGATACTGACCCGATCACGACGCCGTCGTCGCGCATGGCCATGAGTGACCCCGGTGGACGCGGGCTGGCACCAAACGTCTGGGTGACCGTGACGAGCCAGATGCGCCGGCCCGCACGCATCCATTCGCGGGCATGTTCCAGTACTTCAATATCGAGCGATTGCATGCGTACCTTCTTCGCGACGCACTATTGAGCGGTCACGGCCGCATTTGCCGCCGCGCCATTTGCCATGTCCGACACACTTGCCGACGTGGCAACATGCGGGCGCAGTCCAAAGTGCTCGGCTACCGCGCGCTGATAATCGTCAAAATGGCTGGCCGTGAGGTTGTGGTGCGTGCCCCCCTCTGCGCGCAACAGGCGCTTGGGTGCCTTGGCCGCCGCAAACAGGCGCTCACCCAGTGTAAACGGCACGATGCTGTCGCTGGTGCCATGCGCGATCAGGATGGGAATAGACACTTCGCCGATGCGATCAAGAATATCGAATCGCTGGGTCACCAGAAATCCGACCGGCAGAAATCCCCATTTGGTCTCCTTGATCATGTCGGGAATGGACGTGAACGCGCCCTCGATAATCAAGCCGCTCGCTCCTTTGTCCTTCACCGCCAGATGCGTGGCCATTGAGCTGCCGAGCGAGTGCCCGAAAATGAAACGTTTTGCGCCGGGATTGCGCTCCAAAAGGAAACGCCACGCAGCTTCGGCATCTTCGTTGGCGGATCGCTCTGTAGGCGAACTCGCATCCATAAATTTGCTCTTGCCAAATCCACGGTAATCGATGGCAAGCACCGAAAAACCCATGCGGTTCCAGCGCGGAATGCGCGTCACACTACCGGTCAGGTTCCAGCGCGCCCCGTGCAGATACAGCAGCACTGGCGCATCGTTGTTTGGCTGGGGTGACCACCATGCGTGGATCTTCTCACCGCTCTTGCCAACCGGAATCCACAACTCTTCGACGCCCTCCGGGGGTCCGCGGTAGCCGCGCCATTCGCTCTGTACAGGATTGAATATCCAATCGCCCTGTTTGGTTTCGAGATAGGCACAACCACCGGTGAATAGCAACGCCACGCTAGCCAGCATCCAGACAATTGGCGACCGCAAAAATGATTTCGTTTTCATCGACGATGTCTTGGATATTTCATTACGTTGGGAAATCCATTCCTGCACCTGTGCTGCACCTGCAACCGAGCCGGCGACGACTGCGCCCCGGCTCGTTGCGACACGTGTAAAACATCACAACTTGAATGGCAATTCGCGCAATCGCTTGCCCGTCAACGCAAACAACGCGTTCGACACCGCTGGCGCAATCGGTGGTGTGCCGGGTTCGCCCACGCCGGTTGGCAATGCATCGCTTTGCACGACATGCACGTCCACCTTTGGCATGTCGGCGATACGCAGCACCGGATAATCGTGAAAGTTGCTTTGCTCGACCACGCCGTCCTTGAGTGTCACCTGACCGTAAAGCGCCGCTGACAATCCAAATGCGATGGCACTCTCAACCTGCGCGGAAATGGTCAGTGGATTGACTGCAAGTCCGCAGTCGATAGCCGCCACGACACGACGAACTTTTATCTTGCCGTTTTCCAGTGACACTTCGGCCACTTGCGCGCAAACCGTGCCAAAACTCTCATGCACCGCCACCCCTCTTGCCACACCTTTCGGCAATGGCGATCCCCAGCCTGCCTTGTCTGCTGCCAAAGCCAACACGTTGGCGACGCGCGGATGCTTGCCAAGATGATCGTGACGAAACACGACCGGGTCCTTGCCCGCCGCCTTGGCCAGATCGTCCATCATCGTTTCCATCACGAATGCGGTATGCGTATGCCCCACTGAGCGCCACCACAACACCGGCACTCCGGTCTGCGTGGTGTGCAGGCTAGCTTGCATGTTGGCAATGTCGTAGGGCGAATCGGTCACGCCCTCAACACTGGTGGCGTCAATGCCGCCCTTGACCATCATCGGTTCAAATGCCGTACCCGCGATGATCGATTGGCCGACGACGGTGTGCTCCCAGCCAACGATTTTGCCCGCGCTGTCTACACCGGCGTTGACGCGATGCGCGTACATTGGCCGGTAGTAGCCGCCTTTGATATCGTCTTCGCGTGTCCAGACGGTCTTGACCGGAACTTTGGCTGCCTTGGCAATTTCCACCGCCTCGATCACGTAATCCGATGTCGGATTCGCGCGACGACCGAATCCGCCGCCTGCGATCATCGTGTTCAATTTGACTTGCTCTGGTTTCAGGCCCGCGACCTTCGCTGCAGCGCCCTGATCCACGGTTTGAAATTGCGAACCGACCCAGATTTCACAACTGTCGGCTTTTACGCTAACGGTGCAGTTCAAGGGCTCCATCGCCGCGTGGGCAAGAAACGGTACTTCATATTCGGCGGTGACCGTTTTTGCAGCAGTCTTCAACGTCTCGACATTTCCAGCCTTGGCGACCACACCGGGTTTCTGCGCGAGTTCACGGTAAGATTTTTTGAGATCAGCCGTGTTCGCCTTGGAGCCGGGCTCCAGATCCCATTCCACCACCAGCAGATCGCGCCCTTTTTTTGCAGCCCAGAAACTTTTCGCCACGACCGCCACGCCGTTGGCCGTCTGGATCACATGCGTGACGCCGGGCAGGCCGCTAACTTTGCTGGCATCAAAGCGTTTCACTTTTGCACCGAATATCGGCGGATGCATGACCACAGCCGTATGCAGGTCAGGCACCAATTTTGCCGTTACATCCAAGCCAAATTTTGCGGTGCCATCGATCTTTGCAGGCGCATCGATTCGCCGCGTCGGTTTGCCGATGACTTTGAAATCCTTGGCCTCCTTCAGCTTTACACTGGCGGGTACGGGTAGCGCATTGGCGGCATCAGCCAGCGCGCCATAGCCTTCTTTCTGCCCGGCAGGGCCGATCACAGAGCCGTTTTCCGTGCGGCACTTGGCGACATCGACTTTCCATTTGCCTGCCGCCGCCGAGAGCAACATCGCGCGGGCGGTTGCGCCGACTGTGCGCATTTG
>JAJAYN010000388.1 GCA_026786225.1 Burkholderiales bacterium
ATGCGGCCGGCGATTGCAGACGCAGCGACAGTAAGTGGGCTGGCCAGATGGGTACGCGTTTGCGGTCCCTGTCGACTTTCGAAATTGCGGTTGGTGGTGCTGATCACACGCTGTTGGTAGCCAAAGCTCTCACCGCCTGCATAGAAACACATCGAGCAACCCGACTCTCGCCACTCAAAACCCGCCTCCTTGAATACCTCGTCCAGACCTTCGGCTTCGGCGTCACGCTTGACTTGTGTAGAGCCCGGAACACAAATGGCCTTGACCCCGGCTGCAACTTTCCGCCCTTTGAGCAATGTCGCGGCGGCACGCAAATCCGGCAGGCGACTATTGGTGCAAGAGCCAATGAAAGCCGCATTGATCGGGATCGTGTCGAGCCGCTGGCCCGGTTGCAGATCCATGTAAGCCAGTGCACGTTGGGCCGCTTGGCGTGTATCGGCATCGGCGAATGCCTCCGGCTGTGGCACAAACGAAGTGACCCCGAGCGCATGTTGAGGGCTGGTCCCCCACGTGACCATCGGCTCGATCACGTCACAATCCACGACCAGCTCGCGGTCAAACGCTGCCGCTGCATCGCTGTGAAGATGGCGCCATGCGGCCAGCGCGCGATCCCACGCCGCCTGCTTGGGCGCATAGGGCCGGCCGACCAGATATTCAAATACACGATCATCGGGCGCAACCAAGCCGGTAAAGGCGGAGAATTCGACAGCCATGTTGCAAAGCGTCAGTCGCGCTTCAACCGACATGTGCCGAACCGCCGCGCCGGCAAACTCAACTGCGTAACCGGCACAGCCAGAAGCTGATTCACGGGCGATCAGGTAGAGAATCATGTCCTTGCTGGTCACGCAGGGCGCCAGATCGCCATCGAACGAAACACGCATCGTGCGCGGCTTGTTGACACGTAATGTTTGCGTGGCAAGCGCATGTTCGGCATCCGACGAGCCTATGCCCCAGGCGAGTGCTCCGAGGCCGCCCTGGGTACAAGTGTGGCTGTCCGGGCATACCAAAGTGATGCCCGGCAAGACGATCCCTTGTTCCGGGGAAATGACGTGGACGATCCCCTGCCGCGAGTCGTTGATATCAAACAGTGAGATACCTGCCCGCAAGGCGGCGTCGCGAGTTGTCTTGATGAATGCTTCACCGCCCGGCATCAGCGTGGTGTCGCCACGGCCTGGCCGTGTATCGACGATATGGTCCATGGTGCAAAACGCGAGTTCCGGATGCCGCACCCGGCGACCGCTATCCTCCAGAGACTGCAATGCGATGCTGCCGGTACGCTCATGCAAGAACACCCGGTCAATATGCAGCAGGCTCGCGCGATCTCCCAATTCGGCAACGACGTGCTGTTGCCAGATTTTTTCAAACAGGGAGCCGCCGTGAGCCACGTTGGTTGGTTTCACTATGCGCCTCGGACAATGCCGTCATTGATCAACTGTTCGATTTCCTCATGGGTCAAGCCCGCAGCCAACAAGCTTTCCCTGGTATTTGCCCCCTCATCGGGCAGGTCGCGATAGGTGCCGAATCGCTTGCCAGCCATCGTTACCGGCAGCGCCGGTAATCGCGTCTTTTTGCCTGACGGCAACGTCAAATCTACCAAACCACCTTGCGCGTTTAGATGTGGGTCGTCAAACAAATCTTCCGGCCGGGCCACTGGCGCAAACGGCAGACCGGTGTCTTCGAGTTTACCCATCAGCTGAGACTTGCTGAACGTCGCGAATCGTTCACGCAACGCGGCAACGATGCGTTCCCGCTGCAACACCCGCGCACCATTCTGGTCGAGTGATCTGTCAGCCAGAAACTCTTTAAACTCGAACGCCTCGCAAAATTTTCGCCATTGCGTATCACTGACGACGCCAATGAATACTTGCCCACCGTCGCCGGCTTCAAAAATATCGTACACCGCCCACGCAGAGAGGCGCACCGACATCGGTGGCGCAGCCTTTCCGGTTACTGCCAGTTGCGCCATGTGTTGCCCAACCAGAAAGGCGGTTGTCTCGTAGAGCGAACTCGTTACTTCCTGTCCCATACCGGTGCGATGCCGCTCCTCGACTGCGGCCAAAATGCCGATCACGCCAAACATGGCACCGGTGACATCGATGACGGAGGCACCAGCGCGCATTGGTTTTCCCGGCGGCCCGGTCATGTAGGCAAGCCCGCCCATCATTTGCGCGACTTCATCAAGTGCGGTGCGATGCTCATATGGACCAGCGAGAAAGCCCTTGCCGGAGCAATAGATAAGACGAGGATTGGTCTCGCTAAGCGCCGCATAGCCGAGGCCGAGAGCGGTCATCGCACCCGGCCTAAAATTCTCCACAACAATATCGGCAGTGTCGATCAGCCGTTTCGCCGCCGCTTTTCCCGCCGCAGTTTTGGTGTCTATGCAAATACTTTTCTTGTTCCGAACGAAGACAGATTTTGGCATTCTGCGCGTTTGCGAGGGCCTGCAGCTGCATTAGCTTGGCCGAATATGCACCCGCACATTGTCCAACGAATGGCCTGAGA
>JAJAYN010000389.1 GCA_026786225.1 Burkholderiales bacterium
ACGACATGTGAGGATCCACCTGGTATTCGCGAAAGCGGTCCGGTGAAGCTGTACATTGCCTATTTGCGCGATCCTGCAGGCAACAAAATCTGCGCACTCAAGCGCATGGCATGACAACAGCAGACGCCGCAGGCAGACGTAAGGGCTGGACTCTGCCTGCTGATCATCGGGTTCAATTTTTGCGATAACAATTCACCGTTTACTTGGGCTGCGCAGAAAAACCGCGCGCCCATATCGGCGTCGGCGACGGGAAATGGCTGTTCGCCTCGTTTGTCGGGGAACGTGGCAACTTTGATCGCTTCGACAAATATGTGGAGCAGATCGACGACGATCACGCAATCAACTTCATTCAATGCGATGGCGCGCACTGGCAAGCTAAACTATTTTAGCTACCGAAAATGCCACGCGACGACGCGGCTTTTCTTTTGGCCTTGCGCCATGGCGATGGTTTCAACCCTCCGTGCACCCGCTGCTTTCAAGGCGGAATAGATGTCAGGCAGCCTTTCCTCTCGCGACACCAGTGCACTGAACCACGACACTTGTGATCGCCGTTGCGCGCTTTCTACCACCATGCGAGACACAAACCCTACCTCGCCACCATCGCACCAAAGCTCCGCCGCTTGACCACCAAAATTCAGCTTGGGATTGGACTCGGCGCTTCTCGGTAATCCGCCTCCTTTGCCCAGATTTTTCCATTTGCGCACGGCACCTGCTTCGGCTTCCCGCGCGGAGGCGTGGAAGGGCGGATTGCACAGAACAAAATCAAAGCGATCATCGGGTGTGAGAATGCCTTCAAAAATCTTCTGCGGCGATTTCTGCAACCGCAATTCAATCGCCGCCGCCAAGCCGGTATTTGCATCCACGATCTGTTGTGCGGCACCGAGCGCTACGGCGTCAGTATCGCTTCCCACAAACTGCCAACCGTACGCGTGATGGCCGATCAACGGATAAATACAATTCGCACCGACACCGATATCGAGCACCCGAATATCGGGCCCGCGCGGGATGTTGCCGTTGCGGTCTGCGGCGAGAAGATCGGCCGCATGGTGCACGTAATCCGCGCGGCCTGGAATGGGCGGGCACAGGTAGCCCGGTGGAACGCGCCACGAGTCGACCGCGTAAAAGGATTTCAGCAGTGCGGCATTCAGAGCCATCACGGCGGCGGGATTGGCGAAATCGATGGTTAATTCGTTTGCGTCGAACGGATTGGCGATGAGGAAACCACCAAGCGCCGGCAGCGCCCGCGAGAGAGCTGCGAAATCGTAACGACCGCGATGGCAATTTCGCGGATGAAGGCTCAGTTTTTCGAGGACTGGTGGCCGGATTTTCTTCGGCGCGTGCTGCCTGGCTCGTGTGGGCTTGGTTTGCATGATTTTTTGGTGCCCTTGCGTGGAAAGTGAATACGCTACACGGTTCTGCGCAACCGGGCGTGGACCAGGTTTGTTTTATCTGGAAAAGTCGTCGTCTGACCCGTTCATAAGTGCGGTTCGTCGTCGAATGGTTCCTCGCTGTTGAAGTTGTCAATTCAGCCCCCACGTCTTGTCAGCGTCGCGCCCTCATGTGCCTCTAAACGCATTGCGCGCACCGCCCACATTCCTTTCTACACTTCCCTTCTTTCATTTCTACAGGACCGCCATGTCACCGACCACGCTTTTGTCACCTTACTCGATGCAAAACCTGGCGCTTGCCAATCGTGCGGTGATGGCACCCATGACACGAAGCCGCGCGGTGGAGGCCAATACGCCTAACGCCCTGATGGCTGAGTACTATGGCCAACGCGCCGGCGCCGGCCTCATCATTACCGAGGGCACCTCACCCTCGGCAAATGGCTTGGGTTATCCGCGCATCCCGGGTTTGTTTAATGCAGCGCAGGTGGCGGGCTGGAAACTGACAACCGATACCGTGCATGCCAAAGGCGGGAAGATATTCATTCAATTCATGCACACGGGCCGCGTGACGCAGGTCGCCAATCTGCCGGCTGGCGCAGAGGTAGTCGGCCCGACGGATGCGATCTGTCCCGGCGAGATGTACACCGATAGCAAAGGTATGCAACCGCACAGCAAGCCGCGCGCGATGACACCAGCCGATATCGAACACGCGGTAAGCGAATACGCCAATGCAGCCAAACTCGCCATTGAGGCCGGGTTCGACGGCGTGGAAATACATGCCGCAAACGGATATCTGGTCGAGCAGTTTCTCAATGCCAACGTCAATACGCGGTCCGATGGCTACGCTGGCTCGATCACCGCGCGCAATCGCTTTGCGCTGGAAGTCATGCGGGCGACCATTGCGGCAATCGGTGCAGAACGGGTCGGCATCCGGCTCTCGCCATACGGCGTCTTCAACGCAACGGGTCCGTTCGCCGATGTGGAGGCGCAGTATCTTGCTTTGGTCAAAGAGCTCTCTACGCTGAAGCTTGCATATCTGCATGTACTCGACCATTCGGCCATGGGCGCGCCACCTGTTCGAGCGGCCTTCAAGCTCGCGCTGCGCCACGCTTTCGACGGACCTTTCATCCTTGCCGGTGGATTTGATGCGACGTCCGCGCAAATTGCGATCGACGAAGGCCAGGCAGACATGATCGCGTTTGCCCGCGCATTTTTGGCGAACCCGGATTTGGTCACGCGCATGCAAAAAAACGCTGCGCTCAATGCGCCAGATATGTCGACCTTTTACACGCCAGGTGCGAAGGGCTACACGGATTACCCGGCCCTGCCTGGCTGAAGCACGCCGTTGCGTCGCGGAAATTAAGAGCCCCTGCAATGGCCGAGGCCTTGCGTCGCCAGTTCCTCCGCTCGATGGCGTATGTCTCAGCCGTAATCTATTCGCTGCGCTGGATCAAGCCCGATGTAGCACAGCGCAGCGCGACGCAGTCATCGATGCTGTGCATAACCGTATCGAATTCTGCTGGAACAATATGGACTCGCGGACTCGGCCCGGAAAGTACTTGCTGGGCAGTACCCTGAAGGTCCTCGAACTCTGTGTGACTGTGGTGTCCCGGTTCGGTCCATGGCGCAAGCGCTTTTACGCTGCCGCGCCGAAAATGACCGAGGTGGTGAAGCGTGTCGATGGCGATCCCCGCCTCACCGGCTTCTGGGCGAAAAGATATCCGTTTGAGGGGGGGAGGGGATTTCTGAGTGCCGACAAGAGTCGATGAAGCGCGAGCTGTCTTATCGCATTGAAGGCGGCCGAACCTGGCGCGCCGCGATGAAAGAATTTGCAAACTCAAGCACTGGTCAGCCTTCCAGGAACTTTTTGTCCGAAACGCCGCACCAGTGCTGGAGTTTTACTGGCTGTAACAAAGTTGTCGCGCAGACCTCGTGCAAATGTCGGCAGAGCCGCTGGCAGCGTCGTAATATCGAGCAGACCTTCGTGGTCGAGCAGAACGATATCGCGCAGGCATACCGTGATCAGGCCTAGCCGGGCCAGTCGCGAGAACGCGCGACTGACGGTTTCCAACGTCAACCCTAGCATGCTGCCGATCTCCTGGCGCGACAGATGTAGTTGCAGTTTGGTCGCGGACAACCCGCGCGAGGCGCAGCGGCATGACATCTCCAGCAGCAGGGTGGCGACCCTTCCCTCGGCAGAGAAGGTGCTCATGCTGAGCATCAGTTCCCGGTCATTGCGGATTTCCGTGCTGAATGCGCGCAGAAGTTCATGCGCCAATTCGGGGTTACGCTGGCAATGCAGCCGTACCGTGTCATAAGGAACGGTAAGCACCTCGCAGGCGTCGAGCGCGATGGCGTCGCAACCGTGCGTCGCATTGGCAATCGCGTCCATGCCAAGAATATCGCCGCGCAAATGCAAACCGGTGGTGCGTTGGCGGCCATCCTCAGTGACATAGCAACTCTTGGCAAAACCCTCGCTCAGCACGTAGAAAAAATGAAACGTGTCGCCGGCGCGAAACAGGTAGTCACCAGGCTTGCGGCGCCGTTGCGCAGATGCAAACGCGCTAATTATTTCAGCCAGACGGGTTCCATGGGCCGTTGTTGCCGATCGTGGGGGCAATTCGCCGTACGCCGACGCGGGCCGTACTGGGCGGCTGGCAGCGCCAGCCCGTGACTCAAAGACATCCATCATTGCATGTGTGCTCCCACTCATTGGCGCTGTACCCCGGTTTTCCATCGGCACGCCCATGCGCCGGACAGGTCTGGCGCTGCGCTGCACAGTGACGAGGGTATTCTGCTGGTGCCTCCACTGCCACCACAGTGCGCGCAATTGGGCAGCATCGTCGGTGCGCTGTCGCACATAGCCGCTTCATTTGGGTTGTGTCGTTGCCGGTTCGCGCAGTGAGCCAAGCGTGTGCGCGTAAACCCAGGTGAATTCCGCACCGATCAAGAAAATCTGCGCGGAGTAGTAAACCCAGACCAGGATGACAACCAGCGAGCCGGCCGCGCCAAAACCGGAGGCGACGCCGCTCTTGCCGATGTAGAGCCCGATCAGAAATTTGCCGATGGTGAATAGGGCGGCGGTTACCAGCGCACCCATCCAGACATCTTGCCAGTGTATTTTTACCCGAGGCATGAATTTATAGATCATGGCGAACACGATCATGGTCAAGGCAAAACCGACCAGCGCGTTGACGAACTGTGCGAGCACTTCCCAGCCGCCAAATGCCCCGCCCCACCACTTGCCCAGCGCCGCAATCACCGCGCCCAACACCAGTGACACCATTAACAGGAAGGCGATGCCGAGGATCATGCCAAATGAGAGCAGTCGCGTACGCAGCAGACGCCAAAGGCTGCCCGATTTGTCGAGTGCCGGAGCGCGCCAGATTCGGTCGAGTGCGCTCTGCAGTTCGCCGAACACCGCCGTCGCGCCAATGATCAGAACGGCAACGCCAATAAGTGTCGCCGTGATGCCTTCAGCCGGCTTGCTCACACTGACCAGAATACCTTCAACCGCCCTGGCAGCGTCCACACCCATTAAGTCGCGCAGCTCACCAAAAAGCTCGCCGCGCACAGCCTCGGCACCGAAGAACAATCCGGCGACAGATATGACGATCAAGAGTAACGGTGCCAGCGAGAAGATCGTGTAGTACGACAGTGCGGCGCCCATGCTCGGCGCGTAATCGTCCACCCACGCGGACGCGGCGCGCTTGATGAGTGACCACCATGGTCCCATTGCAGTCCTTTATTCGATGATCAGTGGCAGCGATAGCGGTAGCGGTCAACGGTATGCGCTGCGCGACGAAACGACAATGGCGTGTTGTCCGAAAACGATAAAGAAGTTTTGCCATAACCGTGTCAGACGGCGCCTACACGGCACCCGTGTCCACACGGCAGTGTTACGTTCTCATGTCAGAACACGTCAACAGTAGAATGGCGGGAATCTAAATCGTCGAGGAACACCATGGAACAAACTGGTTCATTAAAGCTTCGCGTATTCAATCAAGCTGGCCAACTCGTCGGGCCAGTCTCGGTAAACCCAGTCGTGAAGACCGACGCCGAATGGAAACAGCAGCTCACACGCGAGCAATTCCAGATTGCTCGTGGCAAAGGCACGGAAGCGCCATTTTGCGGAACGCTGCTCGATAACCATCGCGACGGCGTATACACCTGTGTTTGTTGCGGGCTGCCTCTATTCACCTCCGCCCACAAATTCAATTCCATGAGCGGGTGGCCGAGCTTCTTTCAGCCGATCGCGACTGAAAATGTAAAGACGCATACCGACCGCAGCCACGGCATGGTGCGGGTCGAGATTCTTTGCGCGCGCTGCGATGCGCATCTGGGACATGTCTTCACCGATGGCCCCAAGCCGACCGGAGATCGCCATTGCGTGAATTCGGAGTCGCTGACGTTTACGGATGGCACGGCCCTGGCCAGTCTGGCGGATGCGGCAGCGGGTTGAAGGGTTGTTGATCCTGCTGCGGTTCGATGCGTTGATTTTTAACGGCGTCCCCCACTTGATTCGCTTCGGCTCAACAATCATTACCCCTTTTGGTGGGCGCCCTTTCAGGCCTAGAGAAGCTCCATATGACCGCATCGAAATATTTGCCCGCGATGGCCTTTCAAATCTGCTTGGGAAGCTGTGCGACAGACGATTGCGCGAGAATCTAAATGACGGCTAGCGGCGGCGAGAATCCTGTGCACACCGTGAAAACGGCCGGAGAAGGCATCCATGAGAAACCGATCATTTCGGCTTCTACTCGAATCGCCCATGGCGCGATTTCTATAGCCGGTGTACTGGATTTCTGCCGCAAAAACCCCCGTTTTCTGGGAGCGCCACGGCTCTGCGGCGTCTCGGCCGCTGCAACCCTCTGGCGGCCTAGTCGCTCAACAAATGTCCAGTTTTCACGAAAATGGTACAGCCCTCTTTGCTGAAGGGTTTGTGCATGCTCATGTGCGGGCTCCTGATCCAAGAGCCCACTGGGTAGCTCCCGTGCTCGTCTTCAAATACGCCATCGACAACAAAAATCTCTTCACCCCCAAAATGCCGGTGAGGGTTGAAGTAAGTTTGGGGTGCCCATCGAACGAGAGTAGAGCCCAGACCTTGCTTCATTAGCGGCATGACGGTGAGGCCCGGTACCATTCCTTGATGCCAATGTGCCGTTCGTGTGTCGATGACTTCTCTATGTTGTTGATCTGCGCCTAAATGTCTGAGCTTTACAAAAAGAACACAACCAGAGTTGCTGAATGGTGCGTGCGACGAACCGGGTGGGTTCATCATGTACGTACCCGCTGGATAATCTCCATCTTCATCGCTGAATACACCATCGAGCACCAATATCTCTTCGCCAAATTCATGCGAATGCGACGCGAATTTCGAGCCCGGTTGATAGCGGACGATAGAAGTGGCTTTGGCAATCTCATCACTAATGCGATCAAGCAGGCGGCGCTCAACGCCGGTTTGTGGACTTGCAACCCAATCAAGATCGTGATGGTTGAGAACAATCCGTTGGTTGTAGTTTTCGTTTATCCTAGAATCCTCAGTTGGACGGGTGTGAGTGTGCGTTTTTGCAGCTTTCTGGCAAGGCGCGACGACGAAGCAGGCTTCACCCTGCTAGGAGGAGCAACGCTGCCAGGGAGCTGCAAAAG
>JAJAYN010000390.1 GCA_026786225.1 Burkholderiales bacterium
GGTTTCAACCACGTCGTGGCCTTTCTTCGCGCCCGCGCTTTGCGCGCTGGCGCTGCTTGGCGGATGCGCTGTCACGAGTACACCGAACATTTCGCCAACTACTGTGGACAGCGTTTCGACGGCGACCCCCGCCGTGCATCCGTGGGAGGCAAGGCGACAGCGAGCACTTTCGCGCCGGGTATTGGGGCAGGTTCCGGAAAATACTAGGTTCCTCGCTCTGCCGACCGTTGCCGTCGACTATTCGCGGGGGGACTGGCGTCCGGTAGGACCGAGTAATTTCACTGGCAAAGCCGCCAAGATTGCGCTGAGCCACCAATCGACGCAGGTACTTTACGTCGCGTCGATAATGGGTGGCGTCTGGTCGACTGCAGACGCAGGCCAAAACTGGCGTCAGATTACGCCACGCATCAACAATCCTGACGGCTATTTTACGGTCGCCGTTTGGCCTGGCAATCACGATATCGTTGCAGTCGGCATTGGCAACCCGGACAAGCTGGGGCGCGAAGGCGGGGCGCGCGGGCTCCTGCTGAGCACAGACGCGGGCGCCACATGGAAAGCCATTTCTCCGCCGGACCTCGGCACCGCACTCGTCAATCGCATCCTGTTCGATCCGGCGGACCGCAATCGCATGACCGTCGTCACGACTGACAAACTCTACCGAACCAGTGACGGCGGCGTCACCTGGCTGACGCTGAAGACGTTCGTCCCAATCGGCGGCTGGGAAGGCATCCCCGACGTGGCGGTCCATCCGACCAACTACAACACACTCCTCGCTTCGCACCCGCAGTTGGGCGTGCAGCGCTCCACGGATGGTGGAACCAGTTGGCAACAGGTCGCGATGAACGTCACCAATCTTGGCGTCACTGTCTTCGGCTGGGCAAAGAACGCGCCCGACACCGTGTACCTGCAAACTTACCTAAGACCGGCCGGGCCGGCATTCAACGCGCGGGTCTGGCGATCCACCGATGGCGGTGCCACCTGGTCGTTTCGAAAAGAGCTCACCGAGTTCCATCAGGGGCGGTACGATTTTTCCATCAACGTTAACCCGATAAATGCAGACAATGTGATCGCGGCCAATGCGAGTTACTCGGTGACGACCGATGCCTTTACCACCTACACCGCCCAGTACACTACGGCTGTCGATTTGCTCGACGCGCAATTCTCGCCCGTCGATCCGACCATCGTTTATGCCGCCTCCGACCAGGGCCTCTTCAGAATGACCGACGGCGGAATGGACATCGCCCTCGCGCAGCGCGCCGACACAGGGGTAAACACAATGCGGGCATTCAGCTTCGACGTCGCCGGTCCGCCAGCGAGTCGCATCGGCCTCGTGAATGCGGCGGATTACTTGACGTTTCGCGGCAATCTCGATTTGCCGAACGGTTGGACGAGAGCTGGCGGGTACGAATTCACCGCGCTGCATACGAGCCCACTCGATCCAGATCTGGTATTCGACACAGGCGGATCACAGCGCCTGCGGCGGAGCATCGACGCGGGCCTGAACTGGGAGGATGTTGAATATGCGGTTGCAGCACCTTCGCGAATGTATTACGGCCCGACGGCATTTCATCCCACGGACGCCAATATCGTCTATTCCGGCGAAGCGCAGATCTGGCGCTCGAACGCGAAAGGTGCCGCAGGCACCTGGGTGGCAATCGGTCCGCCAGACGGTACGCGCGTAAACGCGAGCCGTATGCGCGCAATTGTCGTGGCACCGTCCAACCCTGCCGTGATCTACGCGCTCGACGAATCCTGGTCCACACCGACCATGTACTACACGATAAACGCAGGACAGAGCTGGACGGCTGTCGCGCTCACCCAACCCTATCCGTTTCATATCGACATCGATCCGGCGAATCAGGCGCGGACGATTACCGGTTCGGCATTCGAGCTAACGCTTTGCACCAATTTCGGCAGCGATTGTCAGAGCATCCGGGCGCCGCTGGCACAGCTTGACACGGCTTACCGCTGGGTCCGTTTCGCACCCGGTTCCTCGCAGGAAATTTTCGTCGGGACGGATTTCGGTGTGTATGCCTCGTCCGATACGGGGGCCACGTGGCAGCGGGTGGGAGAGAATTTGCCCATGCGCACCGTCGTCGAATTACGCAATCGCAATGGCATCTGGTACGCCGCGACGGACGCCGACGGTGTCTG
Source organism: Burkholderiales bacterium (assembly GCA_026786225.1). Taxonomy (GTDB): domain Bacteria; phylum Pseudomonadota; class Gammaproteobacteria; order Burkholderiales; family Usitatibacteraceae; genus UKL13-2. Next base: position 2,155 of record JAJAYN010000390.1, read on the forward strand.
GGAGCTTCGCAATGATGCCTATGGCCAACCGGGCGCAGCACCGATACCGTCGGCAGCCTATTCGCCTGCGCAAGGCGGCATGGTGGTGAGCTGGAGTGCAGTGACCAATGCAAATGAATACATCGTCTACCGCGGTGGAAAGCAATTGTTCCTCGGCAAGTCTGCCGATCGGAGCCACATCGATCGCACCGTCGTAGCGGGAAACAGTTACTGCTATTCGCTGGGCAGCGCCAACGCCAAGGGACTGGGCCCGCGATCAACCGAAACCTGCAAGATTGCGACGCCCGGCAGTATTGCGTCGATCCTGTTTTTCTTGCTGGATTGAGTGCGACCTGACCAGCATTGGCGGCCCTCTCCAGCCATTTGCGCGCCACGATGCCCGTGGATGCTGGTGTTTCTGTCATGGGAACTTCTATTTACCGCCGTTCGTGCTGATCCTTCGCTACCTAAGGAAAGGGTACGCTTCGCGTATCGAAGCACACCCAAGCTAAGCCTGACTATTCATGTGCAACAAGGCCCTTCGATACCTCAGGGCCAACGGTAAATGGGTTATTAGAAGTTCCCAAATTTATCGGCGAGCGAGCAACTAGGAGGTGTTTTTTGCCCCAAAGTCGCGTCGGTGCACGGGACTAACGCGCAGAGATATCGAAGCAGCGCTATCTGAAGTATTATCGCCATGGTAATTTTTCGTTCGCTTCACTCGCCATTTTTGACCTCATGCCCCACCTAAGCCTCCATGCGATTCAGCACACCCCGACGCAAATGATCCCGCTGCGGCGCGCGGTTGCGTTTCGCGGATTGGCGCTTTTGGTGCTCGTTGCGATTGCGCTTCAGGCGTTTGTTTCAATGGGTTCGCGCATTGCGACGCGCATGCATTTCCACCTGGCTACGTCATCGGTGCAGAAACAGCATGCAGGCGAAGCGCATGATCCGGTCAAGACCGAAACGGATGCCGATGCGCAAACGCAAACGCATTCGCATCCCCACGCGCATAGCCACCCGCACATTGCCAGCCACGAACACAGTGTGGAAAGTGATGATGTGGTGTATGTCGACACGCAAAAAAGCGAGTTGCCTTCAGGCCAGGCGACGAATCGTGTAGCACTCGATCTCGACGGGCTCCTGTTGCACCGGTATTCGCCTTCGGTTGAACCATCCACGAATCTGATTTTTGCGGAACATACGCAGCGATTCCGCTCGCGTGTTGAGCCGCCTCTGGAGCGACCGCCGCGCGTCGACAGCTAGCGTCGCCTCCGGCAACAGGTGCGTCTCGCGCGCCTGTCCATTTTCAGCCCTGCCATCACGGCACCATGCCTCGCGTCGCTTACGCGAGGCTGTGCGCGCGTTGAATTTTTATTTAGCCGGCATCCAGACCAGGATGCCGGCATGGAGAGCATTTTTGAAAAGACTCAATCCGCTATTGGACACACGTCCGCGCCGATGCTGTACGCTTGACTTTCGACCGCGCACGTCCGCGCTGATGATGGCGCTCGCAACCGTGCTCAGCCCATCTGTCTGGGCAAGTGGTGAACAAACGCTTGAAAAGATCGTCGTCACCGATTCGCCGCCCAAGCAGATCGGCGTCGCGGATTCCGCCAGCGTGGGTACCGTGACAAAAAAACAACTCGACGCGCGAACGGCGTATCGGCCCGGCGAATTGCTGGAGGCCACACCGGGGCTGGTCGTCAGCCAGCACAGCGGCGAAGGCAAGGCGAACCAGTTCTATTTGCGTGGTTTCAATCTCGATCACGGCACCGATTTGCGCACCTCGGTCGATGGCATGCTGGTCAATCAGCGCAGCCACAGCCACGGCCAAGGCTGGACCGACTTGAATTTCGTGATCCCTGAGCTGGCGACAGGCTTACGCTACAAAAAAGGGCCTTACGACGCGAGTGAGGGCGATTTTTCGTCTGCGGGCGCGGTCGAGCTGACCTATGCAGACGCTCTCGCATCGGGCGTGTTGAGCCTTGGCGTTGGCCAGAACGGCTACCGTCGTTTTCTGGTTGCGGATTCCCCCGTTGTCGCGTCCGGCAACCTGCTTTACGCGCTCGAAGTGATGCATAGCGATGGCCCCTTCACCAGGCCTGATGATTTTGAAAAGGTAAATGCGGTTGTGCGCTACGCCCGCGGTGATCGGGCCAATGGCTGGAATGTCACCGCGATGGGCTATGACGCGAAGTGGAATGCCACCGATCAAGTTCCGCGTCGCGCTGTCGACAGCGGGTCGCTGGGCCGCTTCGACCTGATCGATCCAACCGATGGAGGCAAGGCACATCGCTACAGTCTTTCGGGTGCCTGGCGTCAAAGCACCGGCAATGCCGCTACCGAAGTCAATGCCTATGTCGCGCACTGGAAGCTGAATCTGTACTCGAATTTCACCTACTTCCTAGACAACCCGGTGGACGGCGATCAGTTTGCCCAGCCGGATCAGCGAACCATGACGGCGATCAACCTGCGCCATGGGTGGGCCAGCAACTTGTTTGGCCAAGAGGGCGCCAACCAGCTGGGTTTGCAGTTGCACAACGACAATATCCGCAACGCGCTGCAAAACACCAGGGCGCGGCAGGTGATTTCAACCACCCGCAGCGACCACATCGTAGAAACCAGTGCCGGTATCTGGTTCGACAACGCCACAAAATGGACGCCAACATTTCGTACCGTGGCCGGTTTGCGCGCAGACACCTATCGTTTCAAGGTGAGCAGCGCCTTGTCGGAGAATTCCGGCACCCGCACGGCCAGCATCGCTAACCCGAAGCTGAACCTCATTTTCGGCCCGTGGGCAAACACCGAGTTCTATATCAATCTCGGTAGCGGCTTCCATAGCAACGACGCGCGTGGCACGATGATCAATATCGATCCGAAAACCAGTGAGCGGGTTGATCGCGTGACGCCACTGTCGCGATCAAAAGGGTTCGAGCTTGGCGTTCGTACTGTGCCACTGCCCGGGTTGCAAACGTCGCTCTCGCTGTATCAGCTGAATTTCGATTCTGAATTGATTTTCGTCGGTGACGCCGGTACCACCGAGGCAGGCAGGCCGAGCAAACGCGTCGGATTTGAGCTGGCCAATTACTACAAGGTAAATGACTGGCTGACCATAGACGCGGATCTCGCGTTCGCACGCGCGCGGTTCCGTGACAACGCACTGGAAGGCAATCGCGTGCCGGGTGCGGTCGAAGGCGTCGCCTCTCTTGCCGTGGCGGTAGACAATCTGGGGCCGTGGTTTGGTGCGGTGCAATGGCGTTACTTCGGTCCACGCCCGTTGATAGAGGACAATTCGATCCGCTCTAAGTCCACGTCTACGGCGAATGCGAACATCGGCTACAAATTCAGCCGGACGCTGCAGGTGAAGCTCGATGGATTCAACCTCACCAACAAGCGCGCATCGGCAATCGACTATTAC
>JAJAYN010000391.1 GCA_026786225.1 Burkholderiales bacterium
GCCGCAGGCACCGGGGGCGACAGCAGGTGTATCCGCAGATGGATTCCAGGGCCAGCCCGTAAATGAATCTTTTGGCAATGCGCCCCCCGAAAAAGATGGCAATCGCGGCACAGCAGGTGGCGTCGCCGGGGCGGCTGCAAATGCCGTGCCGGGTGGCGAGAGAAAGCGAAATCCAAAGAACCGGCGACGCGCACGACGCGGCCCCAGAAGTGCGGGCGCGCAGGCCGTTGGTGCAGTCAATACGAGCGTACCCGATGGGGGTGGTAATCCTCAAGGTTCATCGGGAAACGAGGGCGAGGGTAGTTAGTGGTACATCCCCGCTCTAGCCCAAGGTGCGAGCGATTGCCGGTGTGATTTTGTTTGTTATTGTTTTTTCAGCACTATATTTATGTTTGTTGTAGTGATGCACGAAAAACAAAACGAACAAAACATGAACTCTTGCACCCTCAGCAGACTAACGCGCGTTTTCGTTGTCGCAACGACAGTACTCCTTTTGACCTCCCGTCAATCGCTGGCTAGTGAGGACGCTGCACTCGTCAAGGCATCTAACGATTCCATGGCGGCAACTGATGGGCAACGCGCCGCGAATATGGCTAGCCCCATTAAGGACGGCGCGGGTCGCATCAGATATATCGTCGATCTCATCGATGACCACGCAGACAAACCTGCCAAATACCGGGATGCAACCCACAAGCTCGAATATTACAAAACAAAATCCGCCCAATTGATCGCGGACGTTTCAAAACTCCGTAGTGAAGAAATACTCGGCACGACGAGTTTGGTCGGCACCAGTTTTACGGCTAACCTTACCGGGAAGCAAGTCGAACAGTTTGCAAAAGACAAACGAGTGAAGCTCATCACGCAAGATGCATACCTACAGCCCAGCGCGCTGTGGAATTCCACGAACGACTATTATCCGCAGGTGAGACCGTGGGGTCTGCATGCCATGGATGTCGCATGGGCTGGGTCGAGCAACGGATCGGCCACGGTCTACGTGCTGGACACAGGGGTGGAGATGCATCCGGATCTGCCGGGTTTATCCGCTGGGAATAGGATTTCCGCATTTCCAGGGATAAATCCTACCGGCTGCTACGCACATGCGACGCATGTGGCAGGCATTATTGGCGCTGCCGACAATGGGGTAGGTGTGGTGGGGATGCTGCCGGGGGTGAGAATTGTATCTATCGCACTCGGTAGCACCAACCCAGCCCTATGTCCTGCGGGTTCAGTGGGCACCCAGCCAAAGGGTGTTGTCTACTTGGCCTGGCGGTACGTACACACTTTCCGGCACTTCAATGGCCGCGCCACACATCGCTGGACTCGCTGCTCGGCTGGTGGAGAACGACCCCAGTATCAATACGTCAGACCAGCTCGAGGTGGCTGTGCGTGCGCATTTTACGACCATCGGTGGTTCAAACTTGCAGATGGCGCGGCTAGCTAATACATTAGAGACTGCATTGCCAACCGTTGAAATTGCCGAGGGAGAGAACCGATCATCAGCAGGCCCAATCAACTTCAGCAAGCTCGCGGCACAAGTAAATCTCAGGTACGACGCGGTAGGGGCGCAGTATTGCATTGCCAATGTCACGAAAGATGGCTATCCACATTTGTACTATTACACGTGGCCATCTCACAATCTGGGTGTAGCTGGCTACCCGCCCGGCAATTATTCGTGGTCGATCACCTGTTTCTCGCCGCAAGGCACACAAACGACAGTGGTTGCCAATGGCTACATCAAACGCCCGGTGAGTGTGGCGTGGCGAGTCAGTACGACCAGCACAGAATACGTGCTGCAAGTGATTTCCAATGGAGGTAGTGTTTACTGGTCAGTTCCAAACGTGGCGTCGTTTGATCAAGCCAATGAATCGACTGGCGCAGACTATTGTCATATTCTTGTATACGGGTTTTACGGAGGCCCCCGTGGCGATGCCAATCCGTTTCATCCTCAGTACAATGTATTTGAATACTACTCTCAACGCGACTCTTCAGGAGCTGAGATTCTTTTGTGGGATAGCACCGATCACTTTTTTCCCAACTATCAGCATGCCACGTTCTATTTCAGATACCCGCAACCCCATGAAGGCTACAAGTGGTTATTGCGTTGCTGGAACACTGATGGCATTGAAAAGACTACCGTTATGTATGGAAAGCCGCAGTGATATGTGTGCCCTGCATATTTGATGTACCTACAGCGCAGCTTTTTTGCGTCTTACCTGTGTGGCGCTTCGATGAAAATCACGTAACAGGCTTCATCTGCAAGTTCTATCCCCAAGAGATGTAATCGACAAGGAAATGATCATGAAAAGACTAATAGCCCTATATGCATTTCTTTGGGCGTGCGTAGTACATGCGCAGCTCTCGCCTTTCGGGACCAGTTCGCTGTTGCCAGTGAATCCGACTTCGTCTGATAATCTCAAACTCAGCATGTTGGATCGCTCGTGTGGCGGAGCGTTTCGCTACAAGGCAGACTCTCACCGTGTGACCATGGCGCAAAACGTAATTACTGTCACGCTGGGCGAAACCACAAACAATATTTTCACGCTCTGCCCGCTATATCCGCGAGAAGAGATCGATCTGGGTAGACTGCCTGCTGGAAGCTATTTTCTAAATGTGAATGAGGCGCCGAATGGGATTGCGCCCAGAAGCGGGGTCGTTATCGCCAATGCTCCCTTCACCGTTACCGACGCACGCGCCACAAAAGTCGCGCCCTACGTCCGCCTCGACTACTCCGGCCACTGGTGGGATCCGAACGATTCCGGCTGGGGTTTGTTCATCTGGCACGATGCGCGCGATAACGTCCTCGCGGCATGGTTCACGTACACGCCGGACGGCAAACCGATGTGGTACGTCTTCCAACCGACGTGGACGACTAACTCATCTACAGCGACAGCACTGCTGTTGCAAACTAGTCGATTGCCCGGGCCGACGAGCCCGCCACCAGCACCCACCTCGTACGCCACTGTCGGTTCAGCCAGCCTCGATTTCACCAACTTCGGCACAGCCGATGAAGGCAAGATCACTTACACATTTACTAGTGGTGCGCAGCAAGTGCGCACAATCCAGCGGTTCAAACCTTAGACCTTGCGGTCAGTCAACCTGCGCGAGTGGCAAAGGCTTCATCACGCGGGGTCATTGGGTTAAAATATCGCTGTTAGCCCTCCATCCAGTCCTCGGGCCAACGTCAAATCTGACCGCGTATTTCCCCTCTTCGTGCCTAGACTGGCGTCCCGCTTAACTGCGCAGGCGACAGGTTCGAGTTTTTCGAAAGTTTTCCATGAGTTTTTCAAGCCTTGGCTTAGCCGAGCCCCTCGTGCGCGCCGTCACCGAACACGGCTACACCACACCCACACCGATCCAGTTGCAGGCGATCCCGGCGGTACTCAATGGCGGCGATCTTCTCGCCGGCGCGCAGACCGGCAC
>JAJAYN010000392.1 GCA_026786225.1 Burkholderiales bacterium
ACCTTGATTCAAAAGTGTCCGCGTTAGGCCATGCCAGCCGCTTTCGAATAAATAGGACTCGATTTTTGTCATCGAGCTTCGACCGTGACAAAACGGGAGAAGATGCTCCCGTCGGATCATGAGTGCGTTGGTACGAATGTGTGGATTGGGAAATGCCGGGACATCGTGGCAGTACGATCGGTTGCCACTTCCAATGGCTGTGATCGTGTCCCAGTAATCCTCAAATTCAGCCTCAAACCCCTCAATAAAGTCTAAACCCTGAGGCTGCGCTATCGATTCATCGGCTGAACGCTTCGATGCCCGAACGCGAGGCCCCTTTACCCATTGTGGCTTTTCCGCATCTATATAGACCATGTACTGCGAATGGAAGCTTTCGTCGTAAGGCAGACGGCCGCGATCACAAAACCAAAGAACTTTGTCAATGAGTTTTGAGGAATTCAGGAGCGATTCGTAAGAGGCCGATGCCCCAACAATGCCCGCATTTTCCTTCTTCAGTGCATTCGAGAGATGCAATAGCCAATTGTCGCAATTGATTTCGCTGAACGTATTCAGGAAACAAAAGACATCAATGTCGGCGTGTGTTTTGGCCGCAATAAGGTATGAATCGATGTCGGTCATCGCGTCGTCGACGCGTATCGCGCGATACGCATGCGCTATGCCATCCATTAGGGATTCGGCAGCAGGTAGCTGATCGTTCGCAAATCCCTTGTAGATAGTGATGAACTCGTGCGCGATACCGGGAGAGAAATTCTTGTAAGACTTTACAAATCGCGCTACGGGCTCGCTTCCTTCAGCATTTCTGTTTAGGTATACCAATCCTATTTTATGACTCATTATTTCGGTGACACCTATGCTGTGGAGCCTCTGATGAGGTCAAATTATTTAGCGGTTCAACGAGCACTACACAAACAAGCTCAACGAGTTACCGTTCGTGCAGAGGCTGCTGAAAGCCTTTATCAGAGGTTCAATGTGAATGAGAGTTTGCGCGGTTTTATGCTGCTTGCGGAAGCCTTTAATGCTACCAGTTTCCTGTGCCGATGAGCGGCACGGAACAGGACTCAACAACGATCACTGTTGCGAAAAAGTGGATTTACGTCGCTGTTGAAGAATGGTGCCCTTTTTAACGCCTCGCATGAAAGCCTTGGACAAAATCGTGACCATGCAACTTTGGTACGCGGAGATGGAAAAGCATTTACACGCCAAGCTAGCGCGTAACGGGCTACTAGAGTTCATTGTACAAACTCCAGCACTGGCGGGCACTTCAGGACAATTTCGCCCTGAAAGGCGCGCCAAATGGCGATCTACATTATTTAAATGACTGCGCCGCGTTCAATATCGGATACGTTACCGAGAAAACCACGTTCAGGAACTTCTGCAGTTCAGCAACCGGCGCGTTCGAGACGTAGAGCAGATCCTTGTTGTTCACCTGAAAGGTCTGTGCGACGAAGAAACTCGCGGGATCGCGCAGGTCGATGCGGTAGATCACCGCGACTTTCCCGTCAGCGGTGGTCATGACCGGCTGTTTTGGCCATGCCAGGGCGTTAACCGGCTCAAAGCGGAAAATAAATACGCCTTGCGGGTCGGAGCGCTCATCTCTCAAGCCGCCGGTGCGTGCCAGCGCTTGGGCCAATGAAATTCCCGGTACTTCAAAATTGATCTCTTCATTCTTGCCGGTGGCACCCAGCGCGGTGAAGCTGAGCGGCTGGAACATGGCAGTAACGACGTCACCACGCGCCAGGGTTACGTTCTGTTTTGGATCACGGATAACAGTGTCCAACGGCATCGCAAATACGCTGTCGCCCCGCGTAAGCTGGATGGTCATCTTGTTCACGGGTTGGCGTACGCCGCCTGCTGCGGCAAGCGCATCAAGCAGCCTTTCGCCGCCAGGCGTCAGCGGCATGCGAGTACTGTTGGTGACTTCCCCGACGACCGTGACGTTGGCCGAGACATTCTTGGTCAGGCGCACGAACACTTCAGGCTGATTGGCTTTGCCCGTCAACCGTTTGACGATTTCAGCTTCCACCGCCTGAAGCGATTCTCCTGCAGCCTTGATTTTGCCGGCGAATGGCACGCTGATAAACCCATCGCTGTTGACCATTTGGTCCGGCAGGGTCGTTGCGCGCGTCGAAGATGTCACGCCGCGAACGTCTATGTTGCCGGGTGAAAACAGTGTTGCCGGGGGGGCTTCCCAGATGGAAACCTCGAGGCCATCGCCATTGCCGATCATTTGACCGCGCGAAGCGGGCACAATGAAGGCATCCGAAAATTGACGTGTTGCGCGCTGGTCGAAAAGTTGCTTGGCTACACTGTCGGTTACATCAATGATCTGGATGCCCTTTAAATTTGGCTGCGTGGACTTGGGATCCGCATCGGCACGGCCAAAGCCGCTGGTGGGGATGGAATTGCAGCCGGAAAGCAGGAAAATTGAGGCTAATATGCTGCCAAAGAGTGTGGCTGAGGTGCGTGTCTGCATGTTAATTGCCGAATTGACGAGAAAAGAATTATTACACAGGCCCAGCATGTAACTGGATGTTGCGTTTTTGCCGCCGTTCACTACTGCGTAGCTCGCCAATCCTACCTTTACGGGTGGGTTTGAGATAAGGACTTTCGGTAGACAATGCGCTAGAATCTGCCACATTGGTGCATTGGCCTCGGAAGGACGGAAGGCCAACTTTTTTGCCCCGCTTTCAGACTGTTAGACACATGATTGGCGCGTCAGCAAGGTTTGCTTTTGGGAGGGACCTTGGTGAAAAAATGCATTGCAGGCGTTTTTGCACTGTTTTGCGTTAAACATCCGCTCACGAATGATTGACGAACTTGCCGCAGGTGCGTTGACCGGACAAATTAGAAGTGCCGAGCTACATGAAGTGCAAGGGTGGTACATAAAACTATGACAAAAAAAGTTGCGGTGATTGGGTGTGCGTTCCGGTTTCCAGGCTCGACCAGCCAGGATTATTGGCCCGGCCTGCTGGAAGGCCGGGATTTAGTCACGGAAGTCGACGCGTCCCGGTGGGAAAAGGCTCCCTTTCTGCACCCGAGCAAAAGCCACCCTGGCACCAGTTATTCATTTGCTGCCGGCTCCATCGGCGACATCAGTAAATTCGACGCGGCATTTTTCGGGATTTCGCCGCGGGAAGCGGCGTTGATGGACCCGCAGCAGCGATTGCTGCTCGAAATGACCTGGGAAACGCTGGAAAATTCTGGCGTTAAGCCTTCCACCCTGAAAGGTAGCCGTTGTGGTGTCTACATCGGCATTGCCAGCGCAGATTATTCGTATCGGCTGGCCGATGATCTTGGCACCGTTGATGCAAGTGTTGCGACGGGCAACACGTCCAGTATTGCAGCCAACCGGCTTTCATACGTGTTTGATCTTCGCGGGCCGAGTCTCGCGATTGATACCGCGTGCTCATCTTCGCTCGTCGCTTTTCACCAGGCCTGCCAGTCCATCCTCTCCGGGGAAACAGTCCAGGCGCTTACGGGCGGCGTGAGCCTGCATTCGCACCCGTTTGGCTTTATCACTTTCTCCAAAGCGTCGATGCTTTCGCGACGTGGTCGATGCAGTGTGTTCGATGCGGACGGTGACGGCTACGTGCGCTCTGAGGGTGGCGGCATTTTCTTTCTTAAAGATTACGACGCAGCAGTAGCCGACGGCAATCACATACTGGCCGTCGTCGCCAATACCGCCGTAAACACGGACGGGAAGAAATCGGGACTCACCGTACCGAGTTCGGCGGCGCAAAGTGCGCTCCTTGAAGAGGTTTATGCCGGTGCCAATATCGAGCCAGACGACATTGATTACATTGAAGCGCACGGCACAGGAACTGCAGTCGGTGATCCGATTGAAACCCACGCGCTGGGAATGGCAATCGGCAAACGTCGGCGCGCGCGCCATCCGCTGCTCATTGGTTCTGTCAAAAGCAATATGGGGCACCTTGAAGCTGCTTCAGGCGTTGCCGGGTTGGTCAAGGCTTTGCATTGTGTCCAACATCGCGTCGTGCCAGCCACCATTGGCATCAAGCATCCAAATCCCAATATTCACTTCGATGAATGGAATATCGAAGTTGCCCGCGAAAACACGCCACTCAAGAAGAATGGCAAATTAATTGTCGGCACCAACTCGTTCGGCTTTGGTGGCGCAAATGCCCACGTCATCCTCGAAAGTTACGATAGCCCGCAAGGAAAAGCGCCGCGGCCAACGAATATTCACGATGTACCGATCGTCATTTCTGCGAAAAGCAATGCTGCACTGAAGGTGGCCGCAACCGATTTTGCGGCGTTTATGACCGCCAAGCCACAGGTACCACTTTACGACATCGCTTTCAATACCTATTTCGCGCGCGACTGGCACGACCACCGCGCGATCATGTTTGCGCACTCGTCGGATGCAGTTATCGCGGCACTCCAGAGCTTCGCATCCGGTACGGACAAGAGCAGCGGAATGGATCAGGGCGTCGCGATCGAGTCTGCGCTGGGACCTGCCTTTATTTACTCGGGAAATGGCTCGCAGTGGATTGGCATGGGCAAAGCCCTGCTGGCCGAAGACACCGTCTACCGCAATGCTGTACGTGAGGTCGATGTAATTTTCAGGCGCTTTGCCGATTACTCTCTCGAAGCGGAGTTGGCCGGCGATGTTGGTATTGGTGCTGACACCAATCGATACGAGCGAACCGAAATAGCGCAGCCAGCGCTATTTGCGCTACAGGTCGGCATTACCCAGATGCTCAGACAACGCGGCATCATGCCGACTGCAGTCGTCGGGCACAGTGTGGGTGAAGTTGCGGCGGCATGGGCCTCGGGCGCGTTGTCACTTGCGGCTGCAGTAGAAGTCATTTATCACAGAAGCCAGCTCCAGGGCCGGACCAAAGGCCTTGGCGTGATGAGCGCCGTGCTTACGGATGCAAAGAAAACGGTCGCGCTAATTGAAGAATTGAACCTTGGCAGCGCGGTGGTCATTGCCGGTATCAATAGTGGCCGTGGCGTAACGGTCGCGGGCACTGCTGGTGCAATCACCACGTTTGAGGGCGCACTGGCGCAGCGCAGCATCCCTTTCAAACGGCTAGAAATTGATTATGGTTTTCACAGCCCAGCCATGGACGGGATCGAACTTGACGTGCTCCAGGCGCTGGCCAAATTGCGCCCGAGCGAAACCGCAATCCCATTTTTCTCGACGGTCACTGGCGATGTGCTAGATGGGCGCGAGCTGCGCGCTGCATACTGGTGGCACAACATTCGCTTGCCAGTTTTGTTTGCGCAAGCAATCAAAGGCCTGCAAACCAAAGGTATCAATGTCTTTATTGAGATCGGCCCGCACGCGGTATTGCGCGG
>JAJAYN010000393.1 GCA_026786225.1 Burkholderiales bacterium
ATCCCCGGGTATGACCCGAACCGACTATCTCTCCGACTTGCCGGAGCGATTCCTTGAGATCATCGAGGAGGACCTTCCGCTCAAGAGACTGGCCTCACCTGGCGAGGTCGCAGCGGTCATTGCGTTCCTGCTTTCCCCGGCTGCAAGCTACATTCAGGGTGCAAATATCCCCATCGCCGGAGGGACTGCATGCTGAAGAATGACCGCACGGAACTCAGCTACGCGGAGTTAGTAAGGAAGGCGCGGCAGCAAGCGCCGGGACGGAGGCAAAAATTCAAGGTTGCGCTCCTTGCAGATGTCTCTACCCAACATCTGGCTCCCTTGCTACGCGTACTTTTCGCCAGCAATGGCGTGGACGTGGAAATCTATGAGGCAGGCTACGACACCGTTGAGTTGGAAGCTTTTGACCCGGCTTCGGGACTCTACGCTTTCGAACCACATCTGGTATGCATTTTCCAATCCCTCTGGAAATTAAAATCGCTTTACTACGTGTTCGTCGGCGACCGCACAAAATTTAGTGAGGTTCAGGCTGCGAAAACCGAAGCCGTCTGGAAAGCCATTCAATCGAGGACACAGGCCCAAGTCATGCAAAGCACGTTCGTACTGCCCTATGAGCGACCATTTGGCAATTACGGCAGTAGAGTGGAAGACACGCTAATGGGTGCGGTGACCGAACTCAACCGTACACTCAGCCTCAAGGCGCGCGCGCTTTCGAGCGTATTCATGAGTGACATCGATTATTTGGCTGCCTGGGTCGGGCGTCGCCATTTTCTGGACGAGAAACTATGGGCGCTCTCAAAGTCACTCTGCGCGCTCGAATTTCTGCCGGATGTCGCGCAGAACGTCGTCGACATTGCCCTGGCAACCTATGGCCGGGGCGTTAAATGTGTGGTGTTGGATCTCGACAATACAATTTGGGGCGGAGTAGTAGGGGATGATGGGTTCGACGGTATCGGACTCGGAGATTTGGATGATGGCGACGCCTTTCGCTTCTTCCAGTCTTATCTACTTGAGCTATCGCGACGTGGCGTCGTACTTGCCGTCTGCAGCAAGAACGACGAGGCTATCGCCCGAAGGGTTTTCAAGGAGCATCCCGGGATGGTACTCAGAGAAGAACACATCGCCGTGTTCGTGGCCAACTGGCTAGACAAGGCAACCAACATCCGCCACATTCGCGAGGAGCTCAATATCGGCTATGACACCATGGTGTTTCTGGATGACAACCCATTTGAACGCAATCTGGTGCGCCAGTTGATTCCGGAAATAATCGTCCCCGAGTTACCGGAGGATCCGGCTCTATATGTGCGTACAATTTCCGAACTAAATTTGTTCGAGACGGCCTCCCATTCGTCGCTCGATGGTCAACGCAATGTACTCTACGAAGACCAGGAAAAACGCGATATTGATAAGAGTCGCTTTGCAAGCCTCGATGACTATCTCGCCTCGCTGGAGACGACAGCAGTGTTCAGCCGTTTTGAACCACGGAATTTGTCGCGTATCGCGCAACTCATTCAACGCAGCAACCAGTTCAACCTCACTACGCGACGCTACTCTGAAGCCGAATGCGTAGAGCTGATGAATGATGCGCATCACTTTTACCCCTTCTCTATAACCGTCCACGACCGCTTCGGGAAATTTGGTCTCATCAATGTTGTCGTCCTGCGCAAGACACCCGAAGCGCTTGAGATCGATACCTTTCTGATGAGCTGCCGTGTGCTTCAGCGCGGCATTGAGCAGTACGCAATGAACAAGATTTTTGACTACGCGCGGTTGTGTGGCTACAAACGGGTGAATGGCCGCTATATTCCCACTGCAAAGAACATGATGGTGGCAGGGTTCTTCGAGAAATTTGGCTTCGACCGTGCGGATGCAGATGAGGGCGACGCAGGCACGACCTGGCACTTGACTGTAGCTGATTACGAACCTAGAGAAGTTCCTATCCGCGAACTGAAGCTGCCGCAAGGCGCGGACCACGGAGAGTCGACGCAATGAGTCCGGTTGAAATCCACCAAAAATTGAGAGACGTTTTTCGAGACGTCTTCGACGACCCGTTACTTGAAATAACAGACTCAACAACGGCCGCAGACGTCGAAGACTGGGACTCTCTGACCCACATCAACCTGATCGTGGCTGCAGAAAAAACCTACGCGGTGTCCTTTACGACAAAGGAAGTGAAAGCGCTGTCCAACGTCGGGGACTTTATCCGGTTAATCGCGAGCAGAGCGAAATAAATGTCCTTTTTGTCGCTTAAGTTTGCGCTGTTTGTGGTTGCAGGGCTGATCGCATTTCATTTGGCACCTGGTCGGTTCCGACGCCACATATTGCTTGCATTGTCGTACGCGTTTTACATAAGTGCGAGCGCGCTTTATGCCCTTCTCCTCTTTGGGTCGACGCTGGCCGCGTACGTCGCTGCACGTTTGATCGAGAAGAGTCCAGGTGAGGACCGCAAGCTGCGGGTGACGGTCGCGACAGTGACAATACTCGGCCTGGTTCTCGCCGGATTCAAGAGCGCGGGTTGGCTCGTGGAAATCGTGCGCGCGCTCTGGGGCACGGGTGGATCGGATGCCGCGCTGCTCATTATCATTCCGCTGGGGCTTTCGTTTTACCTTTTCAAGCTAGTGGGTTACATACTCGACGTGTACTGGACCAACGTTCCGGCGGAGCATGATTTCGTCTCGTTTGCGCTCTACGTTGCATTCTTCCCGCAGATGGTTTGCGGCCCCATTCAAAGGGCTGGAGACTTCCTGCCGCAGTTGGAAACACTCGGTCAGCCGGATCCCGCCGAGATGACCGCGGGATTGAGACGTATTCTTTTCGGTTTGTTCAAGAAATTTGCCATCGCCGACCCGCTCGCTGGTCTTGTGACCGGGATGTATAGCGACCCTTCTGCCTATTCGTCCCTCGAACTCTTGCTCGGTACCTACTGCTTTGCTTTGCAGCTCTACGCGGACTTCTCCGGCATTACCGATATCGCGCTCGGGTTGGGGAAGCTATTCGGTCTGAAGGGTCCGGAAAATTTCAGGATGCCGTTCTTCGCGACCGATATTCAGGACTTTTGGCGCAGGTGGCACATTTCGCTGTCCTCCTGGCTGGCCGACTATCTTTTTACGCCGCTGCGCATGGCGCTGCGCAATTTCGGAGAGATCGGCCTCGCTTTGGCGCTCTTTATCAATATGGTCGCCATTGGCTTGTGGCACGGCGCGACCTGGGCGTTTGTGGCATTTGGAGCCATCAATGGCGTGTACATGGTTGTTTCAGTGCTAACAACAAAAAAACGCAAGGCATTTTTCAGGGACCGGCCCCACTTGTCCCGCATGCGCGCGGTAGCCGGGCCGCTACTTACCCTTCATCTCATCGCGTTCGCCTTAATCTTCTTCCGGGCTGGCGAGCTTTCGCAAGCGTTTGAATACATCGAGCATTTGGTACCCGTCGACGCAACCGGTGGAATTGCATTATTTCGACTCGATTGGGCACAGCTGGGGCTCAGTCCATTGAAATTTCTGGTGATTCTCGGGTGCGCCGTTTGCATGGAGGGTTCGCACTGGGTGAGCCTTCAGCCAAATTGGCGGGCACGTTTCCTTGAAGCGCCGCGGCCCCTACGCTGGGGATTGTATTACGCGAGCATCCTTGTGTTGGCGGTGCTTGGCAGCCTCGATACCCAGAAATTCATCTATGCACAGTTCTGACTTAACCCTCGCCCGCGGCTCAGTCGCAAGGGTCGCGATTCGACTAATCCTGTTCTCCGTTCCTCTCGCACTCATTTGGGTGGCCCTTGAGTGGGGCTCGATGAAAATGCCCGACACCTATACGTTGA
>JAJAYN010000394.1 GCA_026786225.1 Burkholderiales bacterium
CCGCCAGCGAACACGAATAGTGTGGCGCAGAACGTTCGCCAGCGGAAACTTAAGCGCGAAAAGTACGCCGCCAGAATCAACCCTGCCGTGAGTCCGATGACCCTCGCTGGCGCCAACCAGTCGATCATCTGTGGCGCCTTTAACATCAACGCCGCCATCGCGACCTTGATTACCAGTCCAGCCGCGAGCAATAGCACAACGTGCAGCATTGCATTTTTGCCTGGGTGCATTAACAGCGCCACAAATAAAACAAAGCCGCAAACGTTAAGGGTGATACCTACCGCCTGCGGCAGCAGCACCAGCGGGTTGTACGGATGGGTGTTCACGGTATCGAAAGGGTTGGCAATGTGGCCCGCCTCAAAAAAAGGAATCGCTGGATTCAGCTGCGCAAAAATCCAGCAGGCGAGCAGGATCAGTCCCCAGCCAGTTTCATCAGAAGGCGAAAAATATTTTTGTCGCCACTGCCGCCAACGGCCGATCAGCAAACGGCCCGGCGCAGCCAGCACCAGCGCCGCACCTGTCGCGGCGCCGGCCGTGTTGGCCAGTAAATCCAAAAACGAAGACACCCGACCGGGAAGAAATGCCTGTAGCAATTCAAAGCCGAAAGAAAGCCCCGCACTGATCACCACCGCGAGCCACCAGAAATGCGCGTTACGGGTAATCCCGAAAGAGCCGATGCGCACACTTTGTCGCAACAGTGCTGCAAGCATCGCACCGAACGGCGCATAGGCCGCAAAATTGAGCACGACATCGAATGCGATAACGTACCGGGGCCATCCAAATAGTGTGAATACCTCGGGCCAGCGCCAAATGACAAACGGATTCAAGCTCGCATACGCAATCATGAGCGAATAGGCCAGCAGCGCACCGCGATCCGCGCGCATGATGCGCGTTCGGGTGGCGCTTAAGCCGGGATCTGTTGCGGTGGGTGAGCTTGACGACAAAGTGAAATGTCCTGTCTAGCCGATTTTCTCAAGGTCTTTTAAATAGCGCGCGGCGTTGTCAACATAATGCGTGGCAATCCAGCGTATCCGCGCGACCTCTTCATCGCTTAGCTGGCGCACGACGCGGCCGGGCGAACCCATCACCAGCGAGCGGTCCGGAATGACCTTGCCCTCAGGGATGAGCGAATTGGCACCCACGAGGCAATCGCGCCCGATCACCGCGTGGTTCAGTATGACCGCCTTGATGCCGATCAGGGAGCCTTCCTTCACCGTACAGCCGTGCAGCATCACCATGTGCCCCACACTCACGTCTTTCTCAAGCGTGAGTGGAACGCCCTCATCGGTATGCAGCACGGATCCATCCTGAATGTTGACATTTTCGCCGATGGTGATGGTGTCGTTATCACCGCGAATCACTACGTTCCACCAGACGTTGGCGTTGATCCCCAACACCACATCGCCGATAACGCAAGCGTTGGGCGCGACGTAATTGTTGCCGCGCAATTGCGGGGTTTTATCACCGAGGCGGTAGATCATGTGGCGGTCCTTATGCAGAGTGTCAGATACTTTTTTCGAGTACGACTTTCGCGCCCAGGTACGGCGCTTCAACCGGGCGGCGCTCACCCGTTTCGGTAAACCCCATTCTCCGCCAGAATGCGAAGGCTGCGGTGTTGTTGTCGATCAGCAAATGGTAATCGGCAGCCGCCATGAAGACCTTCTCAACATCGCGGCGATGCGCCGGCGACGCCGTGAAATGGCGCATCTCGAATTCACCTGTAACCATGTGGCGATTGTAGCCAATCCATGGCGGATAACGTGACCAGCGCGGCGGATCAAAAACACAAACACCACGCCCAGCGGGCCGTTCGGGGCGATAACGCCCGGCGAGCCGCGCCAGTGCTTGCGTCTCAATTACATCTGTTTAAACAGATGCGAAAACGGCCGACTGACCGTGAGATTTTCCTTGCGCCCTTTCACCTTCACGGTGGCCTGGCCGCGAAAGTCGCGCGTCACGGCATCGATGGCGGTGGCGTTGACGATGGTGGAGCGGTGAATTTGCCAGAATTTTTCGACATCGATGCCATCGAGAATTTCCTTGATCGGCGTTTTGATCAGGGCATCAAATTCCTTTGTCGCCACCAGTGTGTATTTTTCATCAGACTGAAAAAACAGCACATCCTCAATCGGAATCAGGCGCAGGTTGGAGCCGATATTGGCCTTGATCCATTTCAGTTTTTCGTTCTGTGGATTGAGCTTCGCGGAGATGTGCGCGACGAGCGCTTCGAGGTTTTGCGGCGGTGGCGCGGGCAACGTCGAAAGACGCTCCTTCAGTCTGTCGACTGCCGCTTTCAGGCGCTCATCGCTGTAAGGTTTCAGCACGTAATCGATGGCGCCGGTTTCACACGCCTCAATGGCATATTGATCGAACGCGGTCACGAACACGACATGGCATCGCAGCGCGCGATTGGCCGCAAGGCTCTTCGCGACTTCCACCCCGGTCATTTCCGGCATCTGGATATCGAGGAAGGCCAGCTGCGGCTGGTGCTCGCTGATGGCCTCAAGGGCGGCTTCGCCATCGCCTACGTCGGCGACGATTCTGAGCTCCGGCCAGAGTTTGCCGAGTTTGGATTTGAGCTGGGCGCGAAGGATGGGTTCGTCTTCAGCGATGATCGCGGTAATGGTCATATTTGATTTTCTGGGGTCAGTAGTTTCAATTGGCACTCCCGCGCCACCTGCATGTGGCTTGGCGCGCGTCGTCACCCTCGGTTCACGTGTCTTCAGCGATGATCGCGGTAATGGTCATGGTTTTCTTTTTGGCTATGTGGGCATCGATATTATGCGGCCACTACTTCCCGGCGGCATCACGGATGATGGGCTGTTTGTTCTGGTCGCGCTTACGCCACCAGAACCAGTAGATCGCAAATCCGACTACCGCAAAGGGCGACAGCGCGGGGACCATTGAAATGAGGATGATTACAGGGATTACGATCAGCAATCCCGCAGCGAGGAACCCAAGCCCGTAAATGACTGCGACGACAATGGCCACCACCAGCGCGGCGGCACCAAAGCCGATCAACAGGCCCACTGAACCCAGCGCCATGCCTTCCAGACCACCGACGCGCGACGCGCCCATGTGCACCGGCAGCCAGCCGGTATAGAGCGCAATCAGGCCGACCACAAGCAATACCGTGAGCAATGCCATGAAAGTGAAAAACACGACCGAGAGGATCCTGGCCCAAACGCTATGCGTCTTGGCCGCAGCGCCCCATGCCCGCCCCCAGCCCGTGCGCGGCGGCTGGGCAACGACACTGGCGCCGCTGCCACGCGAGGACATGTTCGGTGACGCGGCCTGCTGTGCGGCGAGGGTTGCGGGTAGCTCGATGGTCGCCACGACGCCTTTCGGATCGTTTGACTCGATGGTGAATTTCGCCTGGTCGCCATAGAGTGCGGTGAGGCGCTCGCGCAAATTGGACAGCCCCACGCCACCACCGGCCTGGATGGGTGCGTCGGAAAGACCGCGACCGGTATCTTTTACCTGCAGGCGAATGCGATCACCATCGGCGGTGAACATGCGCGCGACGATGACGTCGATACGACCACCTTCGCGTTGCGGCTCCAGCCCGTGCTTGATCGCGTTTTCGACCAGCGAGGGCAACATCATCGGCGGGAATGGCGCGGTCATCAGGTCCTCGGGTACAACGATACCGAATTCCAGCCTGGGTCCCATGCGCATTTTCAGGATATTCAGATACGCGCGCACCCGTTCGACTTCCTGCCCGACCGTGGAAGAGGTCTCGCGCATTTTCGGTAGCGATGCGCGCAGGTACTGGATCAGATGCCCGACCATTTGATTGGCCGCTGGCGGATCAACTTCAGTCAGCGCCTGCACATTGGCCAGCGTGTTGTAAAGAAAATGCGGCTCGACCTGCGCCTGCAGCGCTTGCAAACGTGCTTCCGTCACTTGCCGGTTCACGTTGCTGATCTCGGCCTCTTCGGTCTTCTTGTCGGCCAGCGCCAGCGCACGCCGGGAGCGCCCGATGTAGTACTTGGCGATGAGCAGCATGATGAACAGCGGGATGAAGGTCAGTATCAATGCCGAGCCCACGCCGATGCGCCAGACATCGCCTGCCACCTTGGCGCGGATGTCGTCGCGAAACTCGGGCGCGAGTGGTGCCAGCGGCGCGATCGGCGGCAAGTGGATGCCCAACTCATTTATCCCGACCATATTTCCACCCGGACCGACGGTCGGGGCGGCAATGGCGGGCACCTTTGGTCCTGCAGACGATATTTGCGGAACCGGCGTTTTGGGTGGAACCGGAATGACGGTGTTCTTCTTGGCGCTGTCGATGGCGACAGCCGCTTTTGCGTCCGGCGTGGCCGGGTCTTTCGTATCGATATCGACTTTGAATCCCTTGCCCAAATCGAGTTTGACGTTGACATTGGTATCGCGCAGCTTCCTGATCGCCTTCAATGCTTCTCTGGCGGCGTGTTCACGCTCTCTGGCGCTGCGGATCAGGTCGTCAAACGACTTCGTGGTGGCCGTCGTGTCGATACCTTTGTCGCGCAGTTTGTCCAGCGCTTCCCGGCGGGCTTCCTCGATGGTTTCGCGCGCCTCGGTCGCGGATTCAATCGTCGACTGCGCGACATCAACAGCGGCTTCGTGCGCCGCTTCCGCCGCTTCGCGGGCGGCCGAACGCGACTCACTGCCCACCTTTGCCTGCGCATTCGAAAGTTCTTTGCGTGCGCGGTCAATTTCCGCGAGTGCGCGGTTTAGCTCGGCTTTGCGCGCAGGGTCCAC
>JAJAYN010000395.1 GCA_026786225.1 Burkholderiales bacterium
ATTCACCAGACCGGATGACATTGCCGCAGCGCCATAAAGGCGACCGAGTGCGTGATGACATTTTGCAGATTCAGGCAGTACGTTGACGCAAGCCTCGGTAACGACGATTGCCTTATCGCGTTTGGCAGCGTCGTTGGCAACAACACTGGCGAGAAACCAGATGGCCATATCGTCTCTGGAATTACTCGAAATGCGCGCAAGCGTCATTTTCTCGGCCTCCACAAACTTACGGTCCTTGATCAGTTGCGCGATATCGGCGTCCGAGGTCTGCGCCAGAGCACAGAACGGCACCGACAGAAGTGCGAGGAGAGTTATACGTTTCATTCGCGACCCGTTGCGTAATTTATCCAGTCTCCCAACGCGGGGCGGTTTCCCAAGGATGACAGCTTTCGCGAAAATCGCCAACAGCGATTTGTCTAGTGTGGACACACAGCGGATTGCACTGCGCTGCGCCGGTCTTGGGAAGAAAAATGACGCCGGAAGTAATTCCCGACGCAGTCCTGCTGACGAAGTTTCTCTTCTAGGCAGCGATCAGATGTGGCTCCTGTACCGGGTTGAAGTCCACCCAGTCCCCATCCTGCCACTTACCTTGGGCGCGTTCGATATCCTTTGCCCCGGTATTTCGCAAATCGTCAATCACGTGTTTTTCACTTTCCGGGCGGGCAACGCGTACGGCCAGGATGACGCCGGCAGGGCGCAGTCGCGGCAGTTGAATTGATTGCGTATCCCCCATGCCACCCATTGCCCCGATGAGTGAGCCGGTATAGGCGCCTACGCCTGCGGCAGCCAGCGCCACAACGGGCCCGCCTGCCAGACCAATTGCACCAGCGGCCAGACCGGCAGCGAGCGCCGTGCCGACTGCAGACTCTTGTTCCTCTTCCAAGCCCGGATTGTCCGACTCTACCGGTGCCGGTATTGGTGTTTCCTCGCGCGGTGCGCCATGTTGACCTGGCGGATTATTGTGAAAAATGCAGATATCCGTGCGATCAACGTAACGCACGATGACAGCTGCCGCTGCATCGGCCTTGGCTTTTGTTTCAAAGCGCCCCGCAATGATTTGGTCCACAAGCTTCCCCTCTTCAGGTTAACGATGCAAACCATGGTAGTCAGCGCTCGTCGCTTTATCTGTAGGCTGCAATGGGAACTCGACGTAGGACAAATCGGCAGTAAACCGTGATGGCCGCAGATGAACACCCAACGCCAGCTTCGAAAACGTCCGCCACACTGGCCAGTTTTTTTCACCAAAAAAAGTTTAGAGGGATTAATCGAAAGTAATTGGGTAAAACAAACCACCCTCTCGCCGCAACAGAAATTGATTCCAGGTGGTACCGGTTCAGCGTTTGGGACAAAGGCAAAACATACTGCCTGCTGTCATCAAGCTTTATCCGCGTTCGAGAGGGTTACAACCGACGGCGTGGCCGTTGCAAGCCAATTTTTGCAATCGCGCCGATCACTTTTACCTTTCAAGGGAATCGTATGCATATACGCAACAGCTCTTCCAACAATGCGCCCGGTGCCATTCACTGCAAGTCACACACCGCTTCTGTCGAAGTGGCCAAACTGATCCTGACTGCCGCTGTGTTCGCCGTCGCGCTTGGCGCTTGTGGAAAAATTGAGAGGCCAATTTCCACTGCCGAGCGCGTGAAAATAGTAGATGAAAAACAGCGTACCGATCCGAATTTTCATCTGGAAAAGAAAGCAGGCGGAACTTCCATACCCGCTCCTGCACCAGCGGCCCCCGTCGCCCCGGTGACTGTTCAGGCGGAACCGTCCAAGTCGTCGGCAAAAATGTGAGCCCGTCAAGGCAAAGTTAAGACACCAGCATTGGCGAGCTTTCTCAGACACTATTGCTGTGAAAGCCTCGCCAGCGCTGGTGTTTCACTTCTATTCATGCGTTAGCGTGACGCCTTCGTCTTCTCCAGCATTGCCGCGAAAAACTGCGTCACGCCTTCGCGTCCCATTTTTCGTGCATCCGCAAGTTCACCGCCATCAGTCTGATACGCGACAGTACCGTCGGCGCGCAACAGCACGACCGACGGAATACCTTTTTTGACGACGTTGCCGTAAACCGCCGTCACGTCCTTGTTCCGGTCGAATCGACCGACATCGACTTTCACCACCACTAGACGTTCGTTCACCAGTTTGGCCAGCGTGCCCTGGTGCATTTCGATGTCGAGCATCTTGCAGTCGCCGCACCAGTTCGCGCCAAACACGATCAGTGCGGATTTGTTTGCGGCCTTGGCTGCTTTCAACGCAACCTCGACCTGCTCTTTGGCATTGGCCGATTCGTCATAGGTTTTTTTGTCGTCTGCCGAGGCGAAGCTGAATGCGGATGCCAGCAGGAGAAATGCGAATAGTTTTTTCATGTCTTGAAGTCTTTCAACGGATTATGGTTTTAGCGCGCGGTAGAGAAATGGCAGGCTGCGTTCCATTCGATAGTCGATACCCGAATGGGTGTCATCGAATTCTTCATAAGTGTGCTTCACCTTTGCGGCTGCCAGACGCTTGGACAAAATTCTTGCGCCATAGTGAATATGGTACTGATCACGCCATCCGCAATCGATGAAAATACCTTTGAGCGATTTCAGGTTGGCACGATGTCTTGTGACCAGTTCGACCGGGTCGTGTTTCAGCCATTGTTTCCAGCGCTGTTCGATGCGCTCACCTGTCTCGAGATTGAAGGGCAAACGAAAGCCTAGTGGTGCCTTGGGATCCGGATCGTAGCTGGCCGCCATCGCCATCATCATCAAGGTGTGACCTTCGTCTGCCGAAAGTTTTTCCTTCTTCCAGATGGCCTCAAGGAAATTCTTCACGCGGCCATCATCCTTGCCCAGCGCTGCACCCTTCTCTTCCTTCAATACATTGATCGCACCGGCTTCGCGCTTCATTTTTCGATGTTTCATCAACTCAGTCAGCGAATTCGGCCAGTCGTGCATGTACACAAACTCAAAGTGCGCATCGCCGGAGTGACTGGCGATGGCACCCCAGTATTTTGCGTATTGCATGCCGTGGATGATGGCGCCGTAGCCACCGGACGATTTGCCAAAGCAGCCGCGATGATCGCGTGATGCGAGTGTTCGAAATTCGCCGTCGATGAACGGAATCAGCTCTTTGGTGAGGTAGTCGGCGTAATTGCCGATGGCCGAGGAGTTGATGTACTGGTTGCCGCCGAGAGCGGTAAAGCAGTCGGGAAATACGAGTATGGTCGGCCCCATTTTGCCGTCATGAATCAGGCGCGCCGCACGCTCGGGAATGTTTTCGTCAAAATTGCGCCAGTTGGTATGGCTGAACCCCGAGCCGGTGAAGCCCACCAGATCGTATAAAACCGGGAAGCGTTTGCCTCGGGCATGTGAACCGCTCAGCGTCTCATCATATTGCGGCGGCAGCCAGACAGCCAGTTTGCGGTGATGCGGATCGCCCAGCGCATTGCCGGCGAGAACTTGCGACGTGTGCTCAAGGATAACGGTGCGGCCTTGTGGCCATGCGGGACGTTTTAGCGCCATATCGTGTTGCTCCGGAAAATGCGAATTGTTCAGCGCACATTTTCGCACGTCGCCTTCAGCATTCTTCAGACGCGCTTTGCCGTGACCACAATCGTTTCCATCCTGGCCACTGCACCTGACTGCGTGACGGCTTCGGGATGTGCGACTGCAGCGCTAACTTCGGTGTCATTGACCGTCTGCGTCACTTCGTAGCCGCCGACCAGAAGACTGGTCACGACGACGGCGAAGGCTGTTGCGACATAGCTGTTGGAATGTGAGACGTTGTAGCCTGCGTATTTGCTCAAAAAGTTTTTCATGATTTTCTCCGCTTACTCCTTTAATTTCGTTCATTCTGGTTGGGTTGAAAAGATGTTATTTACTGCATGTCCGCACTGTAAGGTTGTGACTGCAGAGGGTGAAACAGATTGCGACGAATCGCAGAAAAAGCCGCACGAAGTACCCGAAATTGCGCGCTGCCGCGGTGAGCGCATGTGATCGCTTCCGTGTCACATACCTGTTTGCGTTGTACGACACGAAAGGTTCCCATCCTGGATTTGCGGGTGGATGTTGCGCGGAAAGGACACTGTGGTTTGACTGCTAAAATCAGCGCGTCATTCACAAGGAGCAACAATTCATGACCATTTCACTGTATCAAGCGTCGGTTCCCGTCATCCAGAAATCTCTGGGCGCACTCAAAGGCGTGCTCGCGAAGGGCGCGGCGCACGCTGC